>JAISLJ010000020.1 GCA_031290955.1 Zoogloeaceae bacterium
ATGTAAATCTCATTGTGAAGAACCTGTTCGACAATGACGATCCTACCTCGCAGAGCGCAAGCTCCTTCACGCCGCCAGTTCATCGCTGGGTTGCGCTCCAGTTTACAGGCAAGCTCTGACGAAGCGCCGCCATACAAACCGGGAATTTGTCGATCTGGTCACGGCCAACGATGACGTTATCCCGTTTGCTTTTTCCGGGCGTTTTGGGGCCGCCTGGAAAAAGCAAAACACTTCCACCAAAATGCCCTTGGCCGCCTGGTTGAAGCGAGAGGCGCGCCCAGGGCCATCGCCAGCGCCGCGAGGACGCACAGGATGCGCGCGTCGGCAGGATGCGTCCTTCTCTTCCTACCCAAAGCGCCGCACATTGGGAACCAAATCAATTCCCATTGTGGTAATCTCATCAACTGCGTAAAGTCCGCCAATTTCATCTGTCGAAAGTTCAATAAAATCAGTAGTCAGCATTACTGGCTGAGGACTTTTCAGAGATTCCCTTGTGTTTTTGCCCCCAAACTTTCACACGCAAGCGCCGTCGTCGTTTACGTTCGGGTCCTTGGCCTTGGCGGGTTTGATGAATTGTTCGCGGGAGATGCCCAGCCACATGGCGACGGGGGAGGCGACCAGCACCGAGGAATAGATGCCGAAGCAGATGCCGATGGTGAGCGCCAGCGAGAAATTGTGCAGCGCCTCGCCACCGAAAATGAACATGGAGAGCACCATGACCTGCGTGGAACCATGCGTAATGACCGTGCGCGAAATGGTGCTGGTGATGGCATGATCCAGCACCTGTGGCGTCGTCATGTTGCGCGCCTTGCGGAAAGTCTCCCGCACCCGGTCGAAGACCACGACCGATTCATTGACCGAATAGCCCAGCACGGCCAGCACCGCCGCCAGCACCGAAAGCGAGAACTCCCAGCGGAAGAAGGCGAAAAAGCCCAGGATAATCACGATATCGTGCAGGTTGGCCAGGATGGTCGAGAGGGCATAGCGCCATTCGAAGCGGAAAGCCAGATAGATCATGATCCCCGCCACCACGACCAGGAGGGCCGTGCCGCCCTTTTCCGCCAGTTCTTTTCCCACCGCCGGCCCCACGATCTCCCCGCGGGAAAAACTCGCGCCGGGCGCGCCCGCCGCAAGGGCTTCCATGACCAAGTCTTTTTGAGGCGAGACATCCGTGCCGCCGCCTTCCGTGCCGCGGATCGGGATGCGAATCAGCACATCGCGCGAGGAGCCAAAATTTTGCACGGTGAAATCCGTGTAGCTGGCTTTCTCCAGCGCGCCGCGCACTTTTTCGAGATCGGCGGCCTCCTCGTAGCGCACCTGAATCAGCGCGCCGCCCGTGAATTCCACCGAAAGATTGAGTCCGTTCGTGGCGAGGAAGAACACCGCCAGGACAAACGTGATCAGTGAAATGACATTGAATACCAGCGCATGGCGCATGAAGGGGATGTCTTTCCGGATGCGGAAAAATTCCATGATGAGTCCTTATTCCTTTCGCGTGGCGGCGCTTTCGCGTTCCGCTTCCGGTTTCCAGATCTGCCCGATGGCGATCTCGACGAGCTTCTTTTGCCGCCCGTAGCTGAGATTGACGATGGCCCGGGAGACGACGACAGCGGAAAAAATGGAAGTCATGATGCCGATACAATGCACCACGGCAAAACCGCGCACCGGCCCGGAACCGAAAATGAGCAGCGCCAGCCCGGCAATCAGCGTGGTGATGTTGGAATCGAGAATGGTGCCGAAGGCCCGCTCATAGCCCGCGGCGATGGCCGATTGCGGCGGCATGCCCGCGCGCAGTTCCTCGCGGATGCGCTCGTTGATGAGCACATTGGCGTCGATGGCCATGCCCAGCGTGAGCGCGATGGCCGCGATGCCGGGCAGGGTCAGCGTCGCTTGCAGGGAGGAGAGGATCGCCACCAGGAAGAGCAGGTTCGTGGCGAGCGCGATGGAGGAAATGAGGCCGAACATCCGATAGTAGAGGGTCATGAAAACGACAATGACCACGAAGCCCCAAAGCGTGGAACGGTAGCCCTTCTCGATGTTTTCCTTGCCCATGGAGGGACCGATGGTCATTTCCTCGACGATCTCCATCGGCGCGGCAAGCGCCCCGGAACGCAGGAGCAACGCAATCTCGCTCGCTTCCTGAGTGCTCATGGAGCCGGAAATCTGCACCCGCCCGCCGGGGATCGGCTCGTTGATGACAGGCGCGGTCACGACTTCGCCCCGGCCCTTTTCAAAAAGCAGGATCGCCATGCGCCGGTTGACGTTCTCCGTGGTGATGTCATAGAAAATGCGCGCCCCGGAAGAATCGAAGGTGAGATGCACGGCGGGCTTGCCGTCCCGGGAATCGAAGCCGGGCTGGGCATCCGTCAGGCGTTCGCCGGTCAGGATCACCTGCTTCTTGACGATGATGGGTGTGAGATCCCGGTCGCGGTAGAGTTCGCCGTCGAAGGGCGCGCGTCCCGCGAGGGCAGCTTCCTGCGCCTGCGGGCTGTCATCGACCAGACGAACTTCCAGCGTGGCGGTGCGTCCCAGTATCTTCTTGGCTTCGGCGGGATCCTGTACGCCGGGAAGTTGCACCACGATACGGTCAGCCCCCTGCTGGACGATGATCGGTTCCGCCACGCCCAGCTCATTCACGCGGTTGCGCAAGGTATTGATGTTCTGGCGGATGGCGTCCTCGCGCAGGCTGGCAAGACTCTCGGGCCGCAGGCTGGCAGCGAGGAGGATTCCTTCCTTGCCTTCCGCCGCAGGCTCTTCTGCCACGAGGAGTTCAGGGTAGCTGGCGTTGACGAGTTCGCGCGCGCGGCCCGCGATTTCCGCGGTGCGGGCCGTGATGAGGAGCCGTTGCCCGTCCCGGCGGATACCGCCGTGGCGCACTTCCTTGCTGCGCAGCAGGGTGCGCAGGTCACCACTCAGGGCGTCGAGGCGTTTCAGTTCTGCGCCGGGCATGTCCACCTGGAAGAGGAAATGTACGCCGCCGCGCAGGTCAAGGCCGAGGTACATCGGCTTGCCGCCCAGCCAGGCAAGCCATGCGGGCGTGTTGGGCAGGCGGGTCAGGGCGACCACATAGTCGGGATTTTGCGAGTCGGGATTGAGGGCCTTTTCCAAGGCTTCCCGCGCCCTGGTCTGGGCATCATCATCACGCAAGCGCAGCTTGATGCCAGTTGCGTCGACGATAGCAACGCCATTCCGCTCGATCTTGGCTGCGTCCAGGATGGCTTCGATGCGCGGCACGTCTTCTTCGCCGATTTTCAGGGTGGCACGGTTCGAGGAAACCTGCACGGCGGGCGTTTCCCCGAAGATGTTGGGCAAGGCGTAGAGCGCGCCAGCCAACAGGGCAATCAGTACGATAACGTATTTCCAAAGCGGATAGCGGTTCATGAGGGACCCATCGAAAGGGAATGCAGGGAAGGCGGAATCCGACCGTAAGTCATACAGGTGGTGTTCAGGAAAGCGATTTCAAGGTCCCCTTGGGCAATTCCATCTGCACGGCGGAACGCTGGACGGCGACTTCGACGCCATTGGCGATTTCCAGGAGGAGGTACTGCTCGCCGATCTTGGCAATGCGCCCGGCAAGCCCGCCCTGCGTGACCACTTCCGCTCCTTTCTGCAAGGCTTCCAGCATCGCCGCATGCTCCTTGGTGCGACGGTGATTGGGGCGGAGCACCAGGAAATAGAAGAAGAGCAGGATGCCGATGAACGGCAGGAAAGACATGACTCCCCCCGGCTGCGGCCCTGCGGCGCCCGCCGCAGTCGTGGCGACTTCCTGAGCATGGGCAATGCTGATCATGAAAACTCCATGTGATTCATGTGGTTTGCGAAGCGGGGAATTCTACCATTGCTTCGGAAGGATTCAGGACGGAATTCCGTAGAAAGACAGGGCAATTGCGCGAATCTACCGATCCATCTTGCGCCTTTCCGCCGAATATTGCACTGCTCCCACGCCCACCGACGCCCCTGATCCCCGGCATCCACTCTCCAAACGCGCACAAAAGGCATGCGGCATGTGCTTTGCCGACGATTGACATTGCGCTGAACTTCCATAACCGCTAATCTGCTATCTTCTTCTCATGAATCCACGCATCCGGGGAACATCCATGTACACAAACACAAAAAGCTCTCTCTTTCAGGATTGGCCGATCGCCCGCAAACTCAACGTCATTCAGGCGCTTGCCTCGTTCCTGCTGTTCGCCCTGGCGATTTTCTGGCTCACAGCCTGGCTTTCCGGACGGAGCATCGAGGAGAGCACGCGGATGATCAAGCAGGTCAACCGGCAGACGCTGAATATGGTGGAGGTCTTCAACGACACGCTGGAGAAGGAGGCGGGACGGCTGGGGCGGATGTTGCAGGCTTCCCTGCCGCAGGGCTACGCGCTGGACGAGAACGAGCATGTCAGCGTGGCGGGCGCGGCGACGCCTGTCCTGACGGCGGGCGGCGTCCGCCTCAATCTCAACCTGGATTTCGTCGACCGCTTCACCGCCACCAGCGGCGCGGTGGCCACCGTGTTCGCGCGCACGGGCGAGGATTTCATCCGCATCACCACCTCCCTCAAGAAGGAAGACGGCGAGCGTGCCCTGGGCACCCTTCTCAACCGCGACCACCCCGCCCGCGCCGCCATCCTCTCCGGGCAGAGCTTTACCGGCAAGGCGCGGCTCTTCAACCGCGAATACATGACCCATTACCTGCCGATACACGATACGAGCGGGCGCGTGGTCGGGGCGCTCTTCATCGGTCTTGATTTCACCACCGAACTTGCCGTGCTGCGCGAGGAAATCATGAAGATTCGCTTTGGCGAGAACGGCTACATGTACGTGCTCGATGCCGGGAAAAACGCGGGTGTCATGGTCATGCACCCGACGCTGGAAGGTCGGAGCATCCTGGAGGAGAAGGATGCCGACGGCCTTGCCTATGTGCGCAGGATCATCGAGGCAAAGGATGGCGTCCTGCCCTACCGCTTCGTGGATGGCAACGGCAGGACACGTGGGAAAATCGCGGTGTTCAGCCATGTGCCAAAATGGGACTGGATCATTGTTTCTGCCCCGGAAGTGGTGGAGATGACGAAGGAAGCGCGCGCCGTGCGCAACCATCTGATCGCAGGCGCATTGGTGCTGATCGTGTTGCTCATCGCCGTGGTTTTCTTCACGTCCCGCGCCTGGGTGAGCCGACCGCTTGCCCAGACCATCGCCGTGCTGGAGGAAATCGCCCAAGGGAACCTGACGGTTGCCATCGCCGCGCATGGCAATGATGAGACCGGGCGGCTCCTGGCGGCGACCGCGCTCATGCGCCAGCAGATGCGCGACGCCCTCGTGAATATCCAGGATGCGGCGGGCAAGCTGGCGGAGAGCGCCCAGCAGTTGGTCGGTGCGGCGGATGAAGTGGCAACGCAATCAACGCGGCAAAGCGAGGCCGCGACAACGATGGCCGCAAGCATCGAGGAAATGCACGCCAGCATCGAGCACGTTTCCGCCAACGCCCAGGCGGCAAGCCAGGTCTCCAGCGATTCCGACACCGTTTCCCGCGAGGGCGCGGGCGTTATCCAGCAAGCGGTCGACAGCATGAACCGCATCGCCGGAACCGTGCGCGCCACCTCTGGCGCGGTGGGGGCGCTGGAACAGGAATCGCAATCCATTTCCAGCATCGTGCGCGTCATTCAGGAAATTGCCGAGCAAACCAATCTCCTCGCCCTGAACGCCGCCATTGAGGCGGCACGGGCGGGCGAGCAGGGACGCGGTTTCGCGGTGGTGGCCGACGAAGTGCGCAAACTCGCCGAACGCACCTCCAGTTCGACCCAGGAAATCAACGCCCTGATCCAGCGCATCCTGAGCGGCACCGCCGATACCGTGACGCGCATGGAAGCCGGTGTGCGCCAGGTGGAGGAAGGCGTGACCTACGCTGCCCAGGCGGGCAAGCGCATCGGCAATATCCGCGAGAGCGCGAGCCAGGTTTCGGAAGCGATCACGGCCATTTCGCAGGCGCTCATCCAGCAATCGAGCGCGACCACTTCCATTGCGCAAAGCGTCGAACACATCGCCGACATGGCCGACCGGAATAGCCAAATGGCCCAGGATTCCGCCCGCCTCGCCGCAGAACTGGAAACCCTTGCGCAAACATTGCAACAGGGGATACGCTATTTTCGCACTTGAAAGACCATTTTCCCCTTTTCCTCTCCGGGGAGAAAAGAAGCGGCAAACTGAACAAAGGGTAAGCCCGGTTCGTATAATCCTTGAAGGCTTTCCGCAGTGAGAATGGATTTTCTGCGATATTTTTGTGCGTACCCCGATCATTATCCCGAGCCAGAAAGCCGAATACCGCCACGGGTGTCGCGGAATGCCGGAAAGATTCCTCTCATCCAGCCTCCGGCCACCTTTTCCCCAAGGCGGAAACAGGTCATTCGTTTCGGGTAGGCGGGCGATGTTCCGTCACGATGTTGGGGAATTTTGAACTCATGTCCTTCGGGCGCGCCGCGATGCGAATGGCAATCTTTCGGGCGATGGCGCGGTACATCGCCGCCGCCGCCGAATCCGGCGCGCCGACTACGGTCGGTTTGCCGCTGTCGGCCAATTCGCGGATTTGCAGGGCGAGCGGCAAATCGCCCAGGAGTTCCGTGTCGTGCTCGGCGCAAATCCGCTCCGCCCCGCCAACGCCGAAAATATGCTCGACATGGCCGCAGCAGGAACAAACGTGGATGCTCATGTTTTCGATGACGCCAAGGATGGGAATGCCGACCTTCTCGAACATCTTCAGGCCGCGCACGGCATCGAGCAGGGCAAGATCCTGCGGTGTGGTGACGATGACCGCGCCAGTGACCGGCATCTTCTGGGCCAGCGAGAGCTGCACGTCGCCCGTTCCCGGCGGCAGGTCGACAATGAGATAGTCCAGATCCTGCCAGCAGGTCTCGGTCAGCAACTGGTCAAGCGCGCGCGCGACCATCGGGCCGCGCCAGATGATGGGCGTATCCGTATCCACCAAAAAACCAATGGACATGACCTGGATGCCGTGGGCGCGCAAGGGTTCCATCCCCTTCTCGCCTGCCTGCGGCTGCGCCCCGGCAAGACCGAGGAGCTGCGGTTGCGAGGGGCCGTGGATGTCGGCATCCAGAATGCCAACCTTGGCGCCTTCAGCGGCCAGCGCCAGCGCCAGGTTGACCGCCGTGGTGCTCTTCCCCACGCCGCCTTTCCCGGAAGCGATGGCGATGACGTTCCGGACGCCGGGCAAGAGCCGGATGCCGCGCTGCACGACATGGGGGACGATGTGCTGGGTGATGTCGACAGATACTGCACCGGGAATCACGCGCAGCGCATCGGCAACCAGTGCGCGGATGCGTTCCATCTGGCTTTGCGCCGGGTAGCCCAGCGCGATTTCGAGGCGAATTCCGTCCTCCTCGATCCAAAGCTTGCGGGCCGCATGGCCCAGGCCGAAATTCCTTCCCGCGTCGGAATCACATACGGCGCGCAAGACCGCTTCCACACTTTCCCGGATAACCGGCATGAAAAACCTCCCTTCCTTTGTATTCTCGCAAAGGATAGCACGAAGGGGCGGGAGAATTGCCATCTGAAAAGAAACCCGGGCCGTCCCTCCTGGAATCCGGCCCGGGAATTCATTGCCATCGATTTGCACGATTTCGGCAAGAGAACAAGAAAAAGCCGCGAACGCGGCTTCTGGAAAACAGTCCTGAAAACAACTGCCATCCTTGGCGAGGTGAACGAAGCATTTTGCGCCAAGTCGCTTCACCAGGGATGGCAAGCAAGACTGTTGATTTACCCTGTACTCCTCAACACCTTGAGACCAAGGGTTGCAAGCTGCTTTATTGTTTGTGACATGACAGGAACACGCCGTTCAGGCGGCCCGTTGGATGTTGGACGCTTGCTTGCCCTTGGGACCCTGGACGATGTCGAAGGAAACCTTCTCGCCCTCCTTCAGGGTCTTGAACCCGCCCATGGTGATTGCGGAAAAATGTGCGAACAAATCCTCGCTGCCGTCATCCGGCGTGATAAAGCCGAAGCCTTTGGAGTCATTGAACCACTTGACTGTACCTGTTGCCATGTTGCTGCTTCCTACGAAAAACAAAGAAAAAGGGGAAATATCCCCGACGTGCCGGAATTCGCCATAATCACGAAGGCAATAATTGCAAAAAGCAACTATACCGGAATGACAAGACATGCAAGGACAAAATCATGCACCCTTTCGGACAGGGCAGGAAATCCGCAGGATTCCCGACCCTCCGGGAAAATGATGAATCCAGTTTCCCTTGCATCCGGGCAAGGGGCAATTCTACGCAGGTAACATGACACGTCAACAGTTTTTTCGAAATTTGTTGGCTTTCCGGGTCGATCTTTCCTAAAATCGCCCACTCGGCGGGCTGGCTCATGATTCTGTTTTTCAGAAAACATGCGGGCTCGCGCCGGTTCCTGCCCCGCTTGCCGGATTTTTCACCGAATCCCGAAAGTTGCTTTTCCATGTTTTCTTCCTTGTCTTTTCGTCCCGGCGCGTTTTGCCCGGATTTCTCCGCCGCTTCCCTGGGCGCGGCTTCTCCCGCCTTCTTTCCTGCATCATGCGGATACTCCTGACCGGCGGCGTCGGATTCATCGGCAGCCACACGGCGGTTGCGCTCGGCATGGCCGGGCACGATGTCGTGCTCTACGACAATCTCTCGAACAGCCACGCCGATGTTGTGGCGCAGATCGCGACCATCACCGGACGGATGCCGGTCTTCGTCCAGGCGGACGTGCGCGCCGTCGAAACCCTGCGGAGTGTTCTTGAAGCACACGCAATCGAGGCTGTCATCCATTTTGCCGGGCTGAAGGCCGTGGGCGAATCCGTGGCGAAACCCGTCGAATACTACGACAACAATGTTGTCGGCACGATCAGCCTCCTGAACGCCATGCGGAATGTTTCCTGCAAGACACTGGTGTTTTCGAGCAGCGCCACCGTCTATGGCGAGCCGCGTTTCCTGCCGCTGGACGAAGGGCATCCACTGAGCGCGACCAATCCCTATGGGCGCTGCAAGCTGCACATCGAGGCCATGCTGGCGGATCTCGCCCTTGCTGATCCGGCGTGGAAAATCGCCTGCCTGCGCTATTTCAACCCTGTGGGCGCGCATGAAAGCGCCCGGATCGGGGAAAATCCGGAGGGAATCCCCAACAACCTTGTGCCCTACATCGCCCGCGTCGCCGGGGGAATGCTCCCGGAAGTCCAGGTGTTCGGGGACGACTACCCGACTCCGGACGGCACCGGTATGCGTGATTACATCCATGTGGTCGATCTTGCCGAAGGACACATGGCCGCGCTCGATTTCCTGCGGACGCATTCCGGCTGGCATGCCATCAATTTGGGCACCGGGGAGGGATACAGCGTCCTGGAGGTGATCCGGGCTTTTGCCGCGGCCAGCGGCAGGGAGATTCCCCACCGTGTTGTTCCCCGCCGCCCCGGCGATGTCGCCGCGTGCTATGCCAATCCGGAAAAGGCGCGTCGGGAACTGGGATGGTCGGCGCGCCGCTCCCTTGCGGACATGTGCCTGAGCGCCTGGCGCTTCCAGGAACGGCGCAAAACCAATCCGACCGGGTAAGCCGGATCATCCGGGCAAGACGCGGGTCGGCATGGAGACATCCCGGAGGTGGAAGTCTTGCGCAGCGCAAAAATCTTCTTGACACTTGGCGTGGTGATCCGGATAATCCGCCGTTTCTGTTGGGAGAGGTTACCCAAGCGGTCAACGGGTCCGGACTGTAAATCCGGCGGCTTATGCCTTCGAAGGTTCGAATCCTTCCCTCTCCACCAGGCAAGCTGGCCGGTTGCCTGAAAAGTGGCATGGTGAAGCGGGTGTAGCTCAATGGCAGAGCTGAAGCCTTCCAAGCTTAAGACGAGGGTTCGATTCCCTTCACCCGCTCCAGGTTTCCGGTTTGGCCCATGTGGCTCAGTGGTAGAGCACTCCCTTGGTAAGGGAGAGGTCGGCAGTTCGATCCTGCCCATGGGCACCACGTCCTGTCTGGCACAAATGGTTTCTTTTTTTCACCGATTTCAGGGGTTTGCAAAATGGCAAAGGAAAAGTTTTCGCGGACAAAGCCGCACGTGAATGTGGGGACGATTGGTCACGTCGACCACGGCAAGACCACCTTGACGGCGGCGATCACCACGGTATTGTCGAGGAAGTTCGGCGGCGAGGCGAAAGCCTACGACCAGATCGACGCCGCGCCGGAAGAAAAGGCGCGCGGCATCACCATCAACACCGCGCACGTCGAGTATGAAAC
>JAISLJ010000021.1 GCA_031290955.1 Zoogloeaceae bacterium
CGAAAGTCTCCAGAAAGGAGCCGCAGCCCGACGAGCAGGCTTCATTCAACAGGATGTTGTCGATTACGCCATCCTTGACCCGCAGGCACTTCATATCTTGCCCGCCGATGTCGAGAATAAAATCGACGCCCGGCAGGAAATGCTCCGCCGCCTTGTAGTGGGCGATGGTCTCCACTTCCGAAAAATCGAGCTTGAACGCCTCGCGGATCAGCGCCTCGCCATAGCCGGTAACGGAGGAAGCGGCGATGCGCGCGCCTTCCGGCAATTTGGCGTAGAGGTCTTCGAGAATGCCGCCCACCACCTTGATGGGATTGCCCTCGTTGCTGCCGTAATAGGTGTAGAGGAGTTCGTTGTTCTCGCCGATCAGGGCGGCCTTGGTGGTGGTTGAGCCGCCGTCGATGCCCAGGAAGGCCGCGCCGCGATAATCGGCCAGTTCGGCGCGTTGCACCCTGGCCTGCGCGTGCCGCGTGTAAAAGGCGCTTCTTTCCGCCTCATTCTGGAAGAAGGGGCGCAGGGTGCTCATGTTCTTTTCTGTCGCGGCGGTGAGTTTCCGGAAGGCTTCCAGGATTTCCCGATAGGGCCGCGCCGTCTCGCTCTTGCCGAAGAGCGCCGCGCCGATGGCGACGAAGAGTTCGCTATCCTCGGTCGCCACCTGGTTTTCCGGCTTGATCTCCAGCGTCTCGATGAAGCGCTTCTTCAATTCCGGCAGGAAGTTGAGCGGCCCGCCGAGAAAGGCGATATTGCCGCGAATCTTGCGCCCGCAGGCAAGGCCGCTGATGGTCTGGTGGGCGACGGCCTGCAACACGGAGAGCGCAATATCCTCCCGCGCCACGCCCTCGTTCAAGAGCGGCTGCACGTCGGTCTTGGCGAAGACGCCGCAACGCGCCGCGATCGGGTAGAGGTTCCTGGCGCGGCTCGCCATGTCGTTCAAGCCCGGCGCGTCGGTTTTCAGGAGGGTGGCCATCTGGTCGATGAAAGCGCCGGTGCCGCCCGCGCAAGAGCCGTTCATGCGCTGCTCGACGCCGTTGGTGAAGAAAGTGATCTTGGCATCCTCGCCGCCCAGTTCGATGGCGACATCGGTATGCGGCGCGCGCGCCTGGATGGCCTCGGCGCAGGCGATGACTTCCTGCACGAAGTCATAGCCCAGGATTTCCGCCATGCTCACGCCGCCGGAGCCGGTGAGCACCACGGAAACCGGATCGTCCGGGGCGAGGATGCCCTGTTCGCCCAGCACCGCGAGGCTCTTCGCCGCAGTTTCGCGGACTTCGGAAAAATGGCGGATGTAGGAGCGGGAAAGGAGTTGCGCCTTTTCATCCAGGACGACGACCTTGACCGTCGTGGAACCGACGTCGATGCCGATACGGCGGATATTTTTCTGCATGTTGGTCTTTCAGGAAAAAAACAGCCAAGAAGGGCGGGATCTTGGGGACATCCCGCGAAAGCTGCGATTCTACCGCAAAAGGATCAAGGCTTCGTGCAAGTTTCCTGCGGACTTCCACCCGCAAGAAGCGTCCCCGCGCCGCCCAGCCCACCTGCCGCCCCATCGCAAACAACCCGACGGAACCAGCGTCCGCGATACTGTAGCGTATTATTGAACGGTGTTCAATAATTTTTTGCCACCCCGCAACCGCCGCCGCTGCCACGGGAATCTCCTGCGGATGGCATTTCCCCCCCGATGTCGCCTTTTCCAGGGAATGATGGCAATTGGACGAGCCAAGTTCTTGGTATTCAAATTTTTCAGTCTTGACAGAAATCCATGAATCCCTATACTCCCTTTTCATGGAACTCACACCGATCACCGAGCGATTCATCCTGCACTGGGGCGAGATGGGCGCGCGGTGGGGGGTAAATCGGAGTGTGGCGCAGATTCACGCGCTGCTTTTTCTTGCCGATCAGCCCCTTGCCGCGGACGAAATCGCGCAAACCCTATCGGTCGCCCGTTCCAACGTCAGCATGAGCCTGAAGGAACTGCTCGCCTGGCGGCTTATCAAGGTCACGCACCTGATGGGCGACCGGCGCGACCATTTCGAGACTTCCAGGGATGTCTGGGAACTTTTCAAGCTGATCGTCGAGGGACGTAAACAGCGGGAAGTGGAACCGACCCTTGCCGTGCTGAACGAATTCCTGGCCAGCCCCGAACTCGACCAGGAAACCGCAGGCGCGGCGGCGCGCATCCGGGAGACGCGCGAATTCATCCAGATCCTCACGACCTGGGCCGACGAAATGTTGCGACAAGACCCGGAAACCCTGATGAAAGTGCTGAAAATGGGCGCGAAAATCCGGGATTTCTTGCGCAAATAGAAAAAGAAAAATGGGAAACCTTGTCGCATTCCAGACGATTCGATCCTGGCGGATGGAGGAAGAGTTGCGACACTCCAGTCATGACACAAGATCATCATCAGGCGGAATGCGACGCCTACCCTCCCTCTCCGTGCTCCAAACGATAGAGCCAGGCGAGGAGTTCGGCGACGGCGAGGTAGAGTTGGCTGGGGATGTGTTCGTCCAGATCCACTTGCATCAGGAGCGTGAGGAGTTCCGGCGATTCGTGCACATACACGCCGTGCTCCCGCGCCTTCTCGATGATTTCCTCGGCGAGCAGGCCCCGGCCCTTGGCGACTACGCGCGGCGCGGCGTCGGTTTGGCGGTAGGCGAGCGCCACGGCCTCGCGGCGCTCCGGCGGCCCCTCATGCTCCGCGCCCTGCCCCGCCTTTTGCCCTGAAGCGCGCGCAGGCGCGCCCTGCCCCGGATCACGCGCCGGGCCTTGCGATGGGACGTCAGGCGGCGGGTTCATCGGCCCCGGCCGGACGCGCAATGGCAAACGACTTGAGCTTCAGCCCTGCCGTCTCGAATTGCTGTTGCAGGAGGGCGTTGGCGGCGAACAGCGTCTGGCGCGTCGTCTCGTTTTCCGTCTTCAGGGTGATCTCGATCTCCCGTCCGCCGGAAAGGCGCAGGGTCGCGCCCACGCCGCCCAGGCGCGGCAAGGTGAGAGAAAGGCGCGTCGTCCAGTTCGCCGCCGTGTTTTCCTCCTGTTCCCGCTTGCCGCCGTCCTCATCGACGATCTCCCATTCCAGCGTTTGCCCCGGCCAGATTTGTCCCTGCCAGACGTAGCTGTGGGTCGCCAACGCCTCCAGTTGCTGGCGCACGAGGCCGGTGAGTTCGTTTGCCACGACCCGCCCCATGCCAACGCGCACCGCCTCTTCTCCGATGCGCGCCGCGCCTTCCCCGGTCGCGCCGCCGCGGATGGCCTGCTGTGCCGCGACTTCTGCCGCGCCCGTTCGTCCCGCCTGCGCGGCGCTTGCGGAAGCCTGCGCCGCCGTTGCTTGTGGTGTCTGTGGTGTTGCGGATGCCTGCGCCGTCTGCACGTTCGGGGAGGATGCGCTTGCCTGGGCGGATTGAGCCGTCTGGCCTGCCTGCCCTGCCGGGGATTGCGCCTGCGCCGTGGCGCTTTGCCCGCCAATCTGCCCGCCCGCTTGCGCGATGTGCGCGGCGGGCGACAATCTGCCCTGCGGCTCCTGGAGCAAATCTGCGAGCGCCGTTTTGCCCTGCGCCCATTGCGCCTGATGCGCTTCGTAGAACATGCCGCTCCTTGCCAGCGCCATGCGCAGGGCGGGCGCGAGGTCGGCGGCGTTTTGCGGAAAGCGGTTCACCACTGGCTGGGCGTTGTTCAGGGGCGCTGGATCGGGGCGCTTGCCGCCTTCTTTATCGATGTCCGCGAGGAGTTCGGCGATCAGTTGTCCCGTGACCGTGAGCCGCGTGGCGACCGAGGCGTTCTGCGCTGCCGCCGCCGTTTCCTTGCGGGTGGCGATGGCGAAGGCGAGCTTGCCATCCGTATCCACCACCTCCAGTTCCAGCGCGTCGCCCGGCTTGGCGGCGAAGGGCAACGCCAGCGTGATTTCCCGCTGCTGGGCAATCATGGCGCGATAGGTGCCGTTCGGGAGCAGGGCCTGGATCATCGCCATGACTCGCTGCCCCGGCACGAAATCGCTCAGGGCATCGGCAATCTTCTGCGCGGGCTGCGTCGTGAGGTCGCTTGCCAGCCGGACACGGGAAGCAACATCCGCAGGAATCATTTCCTGGAATCATCCTTCATAAAACCGCCGCCCTCCGCAAATCATCGCCGTCCGCAGGACCGAAGGCCCGCAGCAGCCGCCCGATGTCCGCATGCAGGGGCGCGGCCTTTTCCGTGATGGCGGCAATTTCCGCAAGGCAAGCCTCGATGAGCGCCTGATCCTGCGTTGTTGCGGCGGGGAAATCCTTCGCCTCGACCTGGGCGGCAATCCGTGTGGCAATCTGGGCCGCCGCTTCCCAATTCCCCGCGTCGGAGCAGCCTTTCAACTGGACAAGCATTTCCCGGAGCAAGGCGTAGGGCGCACGGATGCTCATGGCCGTTCTTCCTGCTGCTTTTCCGGATCAATGGCCTTCCACGCCTCGTGGATTTCCCCCAGCAAGGAGAGCACCTCGCTCATGGTCGCCACGTCATTCTTCATGTTGGCCCAGAGCAGGCGGGAGACCATGTAGTCATAGAGCGCCGCCAGCCGTTCGGCCAGGTCGCCGCCCCGCGTCTTGTCGAGGCTTACCTTGAGACCGTTGTTGATGATGTCGATGGCCTTGGAGATATACGTGCTCCGCTCGGCGATGTTGCCGTTCGTGGCATGCAGCCGGGCGACGGAAATGGCGGTTTCCGCGCCCTCGAAGAGCAGGATGATGAGCCGGTGCGGGCTGGCCGAGTGGACATCCGATTCGCGGCTGAGTTCCGCATAGGCGTTGGCGGGGGAATTTCGCGTGCCGAACATGGGGATTCCTTCCTGTCTTCTTACGTGGATGCGCTGGCCTTGGGCAGGCTGGCAATCTGCTGTGCCAGATACGAGCTGGTCCGGCTCATCTTGGCCATCAGGGTATCCAGGGCGGAGAACTGCTTGCGATAACGCGCCTCGATCGCCACCAGGCGCTGTTCCAGCACTTCCTGGCGCTTGTCCAGATTGGTGATGTTGGCGCGCAGGGATTCGGTGTTGTTCTTGATGCTGCCTTCCAGCCCGACCACCTTCTCCAGTTCCTTGTCGAATTTCGTCCCCACCTCGCCCACGAACCGGGCGATGGCCTCCGGGTCGCTGGCGATGGCGGCGGCAAGTTTCGTGCTGTCCAGTTCCAGCCTGCCGTTTTCCTTGGCGATGCTGATCCCCAGATCGGCAAGCCGCATGGCGTCCTCTTCCAGCGGGTTGAAGGAGAAGATGAGCGAAGAGAGCATCCCCTGTGTCTCGCGCAAGACCCGGTTCCCCTGCAACGGCGCGGCAACCTTGGTCTCCGGATCATACGCGCCCAGATTCTGGATCATCGCCACCGCATTGTTGAACGCATCCACAAACTCCGTCAGCGAGGATTTTAGCTTTTCGGCGTGCTCCTCCTTGATGTCGAGCGAGGTCTTCTCGCCCGTGGCGGTGGGTTTTTTGAGCGTCAGGGTGACATCCTTCAACACGCCGGTGATTGTGTTGGAGGAACTCGTGATGGAGATGCCATCCAGCGAGAACTTGGCATCCTTGGCTTCGCTGTGGTGCTGCGCGTTAAAGGTGATCGATCCGCCGCTCAATCCTGAACCATCCATCTTGAAGGCATTCTTTTCCCCCTCCTGACCGGTGAGCACCAGCCGGGAATCGGTATCGGAAACCTTGATGACCGCCGCCGTGACGCCGCCGTTCTTCTGGTTGATCCGGGTAGCCAGCGCTTCCAGCGAACTGCCCGCTTCCAGGTCGATTTCGATCTTGCGCGTGTTGTCAGTGTCGTTGGGAAACGAGATGGTGAACTTCCCCGAAAATGTCGCGCCACTGGCAATGGCATTGCTCACGGATTTTTGCGCGCTGGCAAGCTGCTGGACTGCCAGCTCGAAACTTCCCATCTTCGCGCCGGGGCCGACCACGACGGAAGCAATCTCCTCGTTGGCGACGCTGCCGCTGTTGCTGGCGAACTTGTGCAGCGCGGAGGGCAGGAGAATATCCGGCTTCAGGGCCTTGGCGGCGCTTTGCAGGGCGCTCACGGTGCTGCTCAGGGTGCCGAGTGACGAAATCTTGGTGTTGTAGGAAGAAACCTGCTTTTGCATGGCCGTGATCGGGGCACGCTCGACCGCCACCAGTTTCGAGAGCAATCCTTCCAGATCAAGGCCAGACCCCACGCCCAGCGACGTGAAGGTGCTGCCCGCAGAGTTGATGGTGCTGTCCGCCATGATGAATCTCCTTTCCTGTTGGCCCGCTGCTGGCCTCTTTCCTCCCCGTGGAAGGCGAGGCTTGTTTGTGTGGGCTTGTTGTGGGCCTTGTTGTGTTTTTGGGTGTGCCGGTGCGCTGTTGTATCACGCCTCCTGATGCACGAGCAAGCCTTTCAGCTTGTCGAGCGCCTTGGCAAGCGCCACGGCTTCTTCGGAGGGAATCTGCTTGATGACTTCGTCGGTCTCCCGGTCCTTCACCTGCACGATGACACGCGCCAAATCCCGCTCGATGGAAAAAAACAGGTTCGTGTTGTAAGGCCGCACGAATTCATTCAATTCCTGCACACTCTCTTCCAGCGCCTTTTGCAAGTCCGCCGTTGATCCTTCCCGCCCGGCTTCTTCCTGCACTTCCTGGGCAAGCCTGGGCGCAACCGGGAGCGCGGCGCTCCCTTCCCCGCCCGGCAGGCCGCGCAGGGGCGGCTGCCGCCCCGCCTCGCCCTCCGCCGGACGCGCTGCCGGTGTCGTCCGCGGAGCGCCGCCAGTGGGCAAGATGTTGATCGCTTGTATCTCCACCATGATCCTTCTCCTTCCTGTTGCGGCGCGTCACCCGGAGGGAACGCGCCGCAGTTTCGTGATCGCCGTCAGCGGATGAGCGTCAGCACATTCTGTGGAATGGCGTTCGCCTGCGCCAGCATGGCCGTGCCCGCCTGTTGCAGGATTTGCGCCCGCGCGAGCTTGGCAGTTTCGGAAGCGTAGTCCGCATCCATGATCCGGCTCCTTGCTGCTTCGGTGTTTTCCTGCGCGGCGGAAAGCTGGGTCAGGACACCCTCAAACCGCGCCTGAATCGCGCCCAGGTCAGCACGGGCACGGTTGGTGAGATTGAGGAGGGCATCCACGGTGTC
>JAISLJ010000022.1 GCA_031290955.1 Zoogloeaceae bacterium
GCCATCCCAACCCGGACATCCTGAAGCGCGTCAACGACCTTCTGGAACAGCGGCACTGGCAAATGACGCTGGCGGCGCTGGCCTGCGTCTCCAGCGGCTACGCGGAAGATCATCCGGCCGCAGGCAGCTTGGGGGATTACGAGTACGAGACGATCCAGGTCGATTTCCTCTCTGAAACCCTGATGAGCGTGGTTGAGGCAGGCGGCACCTACTGTGGTGGCGCGCATCCGAACAACCATTCCGATCCTTTCACCCTTGATCTGATCCGTGGCGAATACCTGGACTGGAACCGGCTTTTCAAGGCGTTTGTGCGTGGGGAATACGGATTTCGGAAACCTTCTCCCGAAATGATGGCCTTGATCGAGCAAATTCCAAAAGAGGAAGGATTGGAAGATTGCACCAGTGCCGAAACCATGCGAGATTATCTGGCCTTGCATTTTGACAAACCAGGCCACCTTGCGCTGGCCATTTCTGGAATCGGTCATTGCTGCGGCTATTGCCTTGGCACACAGGCGGAGATTCCCTTCTCCAAACTGAACAAACTCCTGAAACCGGAAGCGCAACGTTATTTCCCAGAACTAAAACCCACCCGCGAGAAAAACCAACGCGGCGACGGCGCGGCGGATCACTGACGATTTGCCCTGCTTCCATTTCCCCGGAGACTTTCCCATGCGTCCTGTTCCCTTTCGTTTCGGCCTGATTTCCTCCGACGCCAACAAAACCACCATCGAAGCCGCCGCGCTGGCTTCCGATGCCGCGAAGAAAATCATCATCGTGCCGGGGTGGTTGGTGAATATCGTGGTGTAATGGCGCGTCCCGTCCAGCCCCATCTTTTTTTGGAGAACCTCATGCGGCGCAAACCTTCGCTGTATTTCCTGTGCTGGTTGCTGTTTTCGTCTTCCGCCCTCGCCGGAGAACGCAGCGTTTTCCAGGGCATGCTCGAAGGCGCTGGCATGGTGGTGCTGGAACTGGAAAAAACGGATCGGGAGACGCTCAAGCAAATCGCAGGTTTATCCGGCACTGCGCTGGAGCCGGAACTTCCTCCCGAAACCCGCCAGAAGCCGGAGCAAGACCTGTATGTCGGCTGGCAAAGCCGGGTATAATGTGCGATGTGTTTTATCTAATGAAGGAATCATAATGAAAGACGAACTGGCGCAGCGCGCGATAGATATCGTTCATGATATCGAGGAGGAAATCGGGGAGTTCCTTGCGGATGTTGAACGAGGTCACTACGACAATGATGATGGTCTCACAGAGGATACCGCCGAGGAATTCGCTGTGGTTCTGAAAGCGTTTCTTGTCGAGGCGCGAGCGGTGGAAAAGGGCGATACGGAAGCCGTCCTGTCCGCCATCAAGAGTACGGTGCTTGCGCTGAACGCGCTGGAAGAACAATATGGCAAACTTGACAACGACATGATTTTCTGTGATGACGAAGAAGATGGCGTGACGCGCGGCGAGAAGGTTCGTGAACTCATCCGCTTGGCTGCGGCGGAGGTCGGCGTTGGGGACGGCGAGAAAGACTTGACGGAAGAATGGCGCGAAAAATGGTAGGCGAGCAGGCATGGCTAATCTCTGGCCCAGAGGCAAACTCCTGAAACCGGAAGCGCAACGTTATTTCCCAGAACTAAAACCCATCCGCGAGAAAAACCAACGCGGCGACGGCGCGGCGGATCGCTGACGATTTGCCCTGCTTCCATTTCCCCGGAGACTTTCCCATGCGTCCTGCTCCCTTTCGTTTCGGCCTGATTTCCTCCGACGCCGACAAAACCACCATCGAAGCCGCCGCGCTGGCTTCCGATGCCGCGAAGAAAATCATGGTCAGCAAGCCCGCGAAGAAAATCATCATCGTGCCGGGATGCGACGCCAATATGCCAACCGCCAGATTCTATCATGGCATTGCTGATTTCCAGTGGGATGAAAGAATTCAGCAGGATAACCGCGCTCTATTCTTTTTTATTGCTTTTCCGCCTGCAATATCGTCGTTCGCGGGACATTCCCGGATTTGCTGCGCCGTGCCCGCTTGTGGCGGGAAGGGATGCGCTCATGCTCCGCAGGACAAGTCATCTCTCTTTCGTCTTCTGCTCCCTGAGCGCGGCGAGCAGGCCGCGGGTGGAGGCGTCGAGTGCGGTTTCCGGGTTCTGCGGATGGCGAACGCCCTTCTCGTCTGACGTGGGAGGGAAAGCATTTGCGGTGGTGTTGTCGCTGGTCGCTTTTCTGTCCCCTGACACCTGATCCCTGACACCTGATCCCCGATCCCCGATCTGGAGAAAGGGCAGCAGGGTGTGGGCCATTTGCTTGCCCAGTTCCACGCCCCATTGGTCGAAGGCGTTCACGTTCCAGAGCACACCTTGGCAGAAGACCTTGTGCTCGTAGAGCGCCAGCAGGCTGCCCAGCGTGTGCGGCGTGATGGCGTTGAGCAGCAGGGTCGTGGAAGGCTGGTTGCCGGGGAAAGTGCGGTAGGGCAGCAGGCGTTCGGGAATGCCGGCGGCACGGGCTTCTGCCGCCGTCTGGCCGAAGGCAAGCGCCGCCGATTGCGCCAGACCATTGGCAAGCAGCCGCGCATGGTGGCCGGGCAGGGGAAAATCCGCTTCCCGGATGAGGATGAAATCGCTGGGAATCGGCTGTCCGCCCTGATGCAGCAACTGGAAGAAGGAGTGCTGGCCGTTGGTGCCGGAGCTTCCCCAGAGAACCGGGCAGGTCTTGCGCGCAATGACATTCCCCGCCCGGTCGACGGATTTGCCCGTGCTTTCCATTTCCAGTTGTTGCAGGTAGGCGGGGAAAAGCTCCAGCGACTGGCTGTAGGGAAAGATGCCGTGGCTGTAGGCGCCGATGCAGTTTACATTCCAGATATCCAGCAGCGCCAGGGTGAGCGGCAGATTTTTCCGTGGCGGCGCTTCCAGAAAGTGCTGGTCCATCTGGCGCGCGCCCGCCAGGAGGTCCGCAAAACCTTCCGGGCCGATGGCGAGCATGATGGCAAGGCCCACCGGCGACCAGAGCGAAAAACGTCCGCCCACCCAATCCCCGAAGGCGAACGTCTGCGCTGCGGGAATGCCGAAAGCCGCCACCGCCTCCTGGTTGCTGGAGACCGCCACGAAATGCTGACGGATTGTGCTTCCCCCGGCGGGAAGACGCGCTTCCAGCCAGGCTCGGGCGGAATGGGCATTGGCGAGCGTCTCCTGTGTGCCGAAAGTCTTGCTCGCCACGATGAAGAGCGTGCGCGCGGCATCGAGCGTGCGCAGGCACAGGGCAAGGTCGCCACCATCCATGTTCGAGACGAAATGCACCCTGGGTTCGGGACGCCGCCCGGCGGCAAGGGCGCGTGTGACCATGCGCGGCCCCAGGTCGGAGCCGCCGATGCCAAGGTTGACCACATCGGTAATCCGCTCGCCCGTCGCTCCGCGCCACACTCCGCTGTGCAGCTGGACGCAGAAGGCCCGCATCCGGGCGAGCATATGATGCACTTCGGCAAGCGAGGCGCCCGTCGCCCCCGGCAGGCTGGCGTCGTGTTCCATCGTGGGGGCGCGCAGCGCCATGTGCAGCACGGCCCGGTTTTCCGTGTGGTTGATGATCTCGCCCGCGACCATGCGTTGCCGCCAGCCCGCCACATCAACGGCTTCCGCCAGGGCATGGAGGCGCGTCAAGGTTTCCTGCGTCATGCGCTGCTTGGAGAAATCCATGAGGATTTCGCCTGCCGTGAGGGAAAAATCCTCGAAGCGCCGGGGATGCTCGGCGAACAGTGCCCGCAGGTGTTTTTCACGCAGGGTTTCGGCGTGGGCGCAGAGTTCCTGCCAGGCGCGTTCGATGGCGTTCGTCATCGTCAGACGGCAATCGGCGCGGCGATGTGCGGATGCGGGTCGTAGCCTTCGAGCCGAAAATCCGCGTAGCGAAACGCGAAGAGATCGCGGATTTCCGGATTGATCCACATCCGCGGCAAGGGACGCGGGGCGCGTGACAATTGCGTTTCCGCCTGCTCGAAATGATTGTGGTAGAGGTGCGCGTCCCCCAGTGTGTGAATGAAATCGCCGGGCGCGTAGCCGCACACCTGGGCGAGCATGCGGGTCAGGAGCGCGTAGCTTGCAATGTTGAACGGGACGCCAAGAAAGATGTCGGCGCTACGCTGGTAAAGCTGGCAGGAGAGCTTGCCTGCGACCACGTGGAACTGGAAGAGGCAATGGCAGGGTGGCAGCGCCATGCGGTCGAGATCAGCAGGGTTCCAGGCGGTGACGAGATGGCGGCGGGAATCCGGGTCTTCCCGGAGGCTCTGGATGAGCCTGGCGATCTGGTCGATTTCCGTGCCGTCCCTGCCCGGCCAGTGCCGCCATTGATGCCCATACACCGGCCCCAGGTCGCCATTCGCGTCCGCCCATTCATCCCAGATGCGCACTCCGTTTTCCCGGAGATAGCCAATATTGGTGTCGCCCTTCAGGAACCACAGGAGTTCGTGGAGGATGGATTTCAGGTGCAGTTTCTTGGTGGTGAGGAGCGGGAAGCCTTCGGCGAGGGAAAAGCGCATCTGGCAGCCGAACACGGCGCGTGTGCCGGTGCCGGTGCGGTCGGGGCGATCCGTTCCGTGCGCGAGAACATGGGCGAGCAGGTCAAGATAGGCACGCATGGGGGCAAGACCGTGGCGAAGGGTTTCCGGGGAATGAGGCGGGATTCTACTTCCGAAACGCCCTGAGGGGAAAAGAGAAGCCAGGGAAGCGCGGGCCGATTCATCGTTCCGGCAGGCCCGGCATGGGTTTGAAGCGGGGCAGGCATTCCACGCGGGTGAGCCAGGCGCGGATGTGCGGATAGTCCGTCAATGGGACGCCGCCTTCGGGGGCATGCGCGGTGTAGGAATAGCAGGCCAGGTCGGCAAGCGTGGGCGTGTCCTTGAGCAGGAAACGGCGCTCGACCAGATGCGCGTCCATGAACGCGAACAGTGCATGGGCGATTGCCTGCGCCGTGGCAAGGTCGCCGGGAGCATGGAATTGCTGGATGAGTCGCGCCGTCGCCGGGCCGTTTTTCAGTTCCCCGGCGGCAATCGAAAACCAGCGCTGCGCTTCTGCCTGCGCCAGCGCCTCCTCCGGCCACCAGCCACTTTTTGGCGCGTGACGCTGGACAAGGTAGAGCAGAATGGCATTGCTGTCGCACACGATCGTTTCGCCCTCCGCCAGGACTGGAATCTGTCCCAGGGGATTCAGGCGCAGGAAGGCCGCCGAGCGCCGGGCTTCCGCAGACGTAAACGCATACGTATACGGAAGTTCCAGCATTTCCAGGAGCAACTCGACGCGGTGGGTGTGCCCGGAAGTGGGCGTGCCATACAGGGTGATGCGCATCATGATCTCCAGTAACGGGGCCAGGATTTGCCGGCCGCCAGATTGTTGAACAAGAGCGCGACCAGCACCAGCGCCGCCGCGCCCAGCAAGGTTGGCGTAAACAGGAAGCTCCATGCGGGCGCGGAGAGCATGATGATAACAGGGTTTGATCCGGCGGGCGGATGCACGGTGCGGGTTGCCATCATGGCCGAAATGCTGATCCCCACGGCTAGCGCCATGCTCCAGCCGTGCGCGCCGAAGAGCGTCAGGCAGGCAAGGCCGAGGAAGGAAGAAAGCACATGCCCACCGATTACATTCCGGGGCTGGGCGAAAGGACTATCGGGAAAGCCAAACAGGAGGACGCAGCTTGCGCCGAACGATCCCAGCACCAACGGATGACCGCTCAAGGCGCTCAGGGCGGCCACCAGCGCAATGGCGGTCAGGCCACCGATTCCAGCCAGCAGGATTTCCTTGGGCGGCGCAGCGGGCGGCAAGCTCTCGCCGCTTCCCCGCCATTTTTTAAACCAATTCATGGAAAACTCCATCGCGTCAACGCATTGAAAACAAAAGAAAAATGAGGATAGGCCAAAAACGCTCCAATAATCATACAGACAAGTCTGTCTAGTTCCAAGCGAAAGATGGGAACAAGCATATTTCGGATCATGAATTTCCCATATGGCGCAAGGGCGCCCGGCGCAATCTTCATGGCGATTGGGGCCGCCCATTTCACCCATTCTGCCCACTCCACCCACTCCGTTATAATCCGCGCTGTCCGAGAAACATCACGCTCCCTTTTCGTCCCGCTCTGGCGCACCGTGCCCTCCCGATCATGAACGACAAACAGCAACGCATCCTGGATACCGCGCTCGCCCTCTTCCGCGCACATGGCTACCGCATGGTCGGCATTGACCGCATCCTGGCCGAGTCCGGTGTGGCGAAGATGACGCTGTATAAATACTTTCCCGCGAAAGACGCGCTCATCAGGGCGGTGCTGGAAGCGCGCGACCAGGATTTCTGCCAGTCACTCGCGGCCTTCGTGGCAACCTTTCCCGCGCCGGAGGAAAAACTGGGCGCGGTTTTCCTGTGGCATGAGCAATGGTTCAGGAGCGATGCCTTCAACGGCTGCATGTTCATCAACGCCGCCGCCGAATTTCCCGACCCCGGACATCCCGCCCGCCAGATCGTGAGCGGGCACAAGCGCCGGATTCAGGGCATGCTGGCGGACGTCCTGGCGGCGCGGCTGGATGACGAAGAAAGCGCCGCTCATCTGGCGGCGCAGCTCTCCCTGCTTCTCGATGGCGCAATCATCGCCGCCCAAACCACCGCCAACTCTGACGCCGCCCGACTGGCTTGGCACGCTGCAACAACGCTGCTCCACGCGGCGGGCATTCTTTCATCTCAAAACCTCCCAACAGCTTGAGAAACCCCGTTTATGTTAAGGAAACACGATGACATCACGCCCAGTGACGGTGAGCCGCCGTAGCGAAAGCTTCGGCACAAGTAACTCCCCCCTTGCTGCCGATAAAATAAGCGCGTTCGTGGAAACTTTGCCCTTGCGCTCGTGTGCTGCCCTCTGGCCTATTGTCATTGGAACGCTTCCACCTTTTGCACATCCATTCTGTAACCGGCTTTCCCCATTTCGCTGTTGCTGTAGGCGGTGGCAAGGACGCCGTTGACCCAGATGGCGTCCATTGCCTTTGTGTCATCCAGGGGTGTGGCGACCCGCGCATGGATAATCTGGTTGGCGGGCGGCGGCGGGACGTGGATGCAACCACCAAAATAGG
>JAISLJ010000023.1 GCA_031290955.1 Zoogloeaceae bacterium
AGGTCTTCATAGCGGCAGAGCGGAACCCGCGCGCGAAAATTTTCCAACGAGCGCGGACGACCAAAGCCGTGCAGATACGCGCTGTTGGCGTTGCGCGCGAGCAGGGTCTCCAGCCAGCGGCGGCTATCGGGCAGCGGGGTCATGCCGTATTCATTCCGCATTGAAAATCCGCGCCGCCAGCGGCTTCAGGTTGGCGCTCTCCAAGCGGGCGAGGGTGAGGATTTGCGGGAAGCCCTTCCCCTCCGCGCCGCCGGGCGGAGATTCAGCGAGATCCGCGCTCGCGTCTGCCTGCGCGCCGCGCTTTTCCCCTTGCAGGGAGGCGAGGGGCCGAAGCCGCCTGATCACCGCCGCCCGAAGGTCAACTGCCGTCTGCCAAGACCCGCCCGCAGGACCATCGCCGTCTGCCAAGACTACACTGCGACCGGGTAGGATCCCAATACCTTGAAGAATGCGGCGCGTTCCTTGAGTGCGGTGAGGGCGTGGGTGATTTCCTGGGTGTGGCGGTGGCCTTCCAGGTCGATGAAATAGACGTACTCCCACAGGCCGCCCTGGCGGGATGGGCGGGATTCGAGGCGGGTCATGGAAATGCGGTTTTCGGCCAGCGGCTCCAGCAGGCGATGGAGCGATCCCGGCGTGTTGGGCGCGGAAAGAATGAGCGAGGTTTTGTCCGCGCCGGAGATTTCCGCGTCGTGATGCCCCAGGACCACGAAGCGCGTGGTATTGTTGGGTTCGTCCTCGATTGCGGCAAAAAGAGCGCGCAACTGGTAGTGTTCCCCGGCCGCCGCGCTGGCAATGGCCGCTGCGTCCGGCTCCCCGGCGGCCATCTGCGCCGCGAGGGCGTTGCTTTCCACGGCAACCCGCCGGGCCTGCGCGAGATTGCGGTTCAGCCATTCATGGCATTGCGCGAGCGACTGGGGATGCGAATACACTCGCGTGACCGCGCCCAAGTCCGCCGCCTTGGAAAGAAGATTCTGGTGGATGCGCACCACAACCTCGCCGCAAATCCTGAGCGATGTTCGCACCAGCAAATCCAGCGTGCGGCCCACCGCGCCCTCCGTGGAATTCTCAAGCGGCACGACGGCGTATTCGGCGTGCCCAGCCTCCACTTCCCGGAACACATCGTCAATCGAGGCGCAGGGGAGAAGCCGGGCCGCGTGCCCGAACTGCCGGATGGCGGCGGCTTCGGAAAAGGTGCCCGCCGGGCCAAGGAAGGCCACGGCAAGGGGCGCTTCCAGTGCCAGACAGGCGGACATGATCTCGCGGAAAAAAAAGGCCACACGCGCGTCCGGCAACGGCCCCTCGTTTTGTTCCCGCAAGCGCCGCAGCACCTGGGCCTCGCGCTCGGGCCGGTAGGTGTGCCCGGCTTCGCCGCGCCGCGCCTTGAACGCGCCGATCGCCTGGGCATGCCGTGCCCGCTGGTTCAGGAGGGCGAGAATCTGGGTGTCGATGGCGTCGATCTCCTGGCGCATGCCCGCGAGATCCGCTTCTGGTTGCAAGGAGTCATGATTCATGGTGGCGTATTGTAATCAGATTTCGGGAAAATCCATAAACCCGCTACACTTCCCGCTTTCCCGCCGGGAACTTTTATGCGCGTTCCATCTTTGCCCGTCACTGTTTCCCGTCCGATTCGGGCGCGGATCGACCTTGCCGCCCTGCGGCACAATTTCGGCGTAGCCCGGCGTCTGGCCGGGAAGGCTTGCCTATGGGCGGTCATCAAGGCAAATGCCTATGGGCATGGGCAATTCCCGGTTGCCCACGCGCTCCGCGATCTGGCCGACGGCTACGCGCTTCTGGAAATCGAAAACGCCATCGCCCTGCGCGAACGCGGTCATCGGCAGCCGATCCTGCTTCTGGAAGGATTTTTCACGCCCGCCGATCTGCCCGCCCTGGCGCGTTTCGATCTCACGCCCGTCCTGCATTGCCGGGCGCAGCTCGACATGCTGGCGGCGTCTTCTGAACGGCCCCGGCGCGTCTACGTAAAACTCAATACCGGCATGAACCGCTTGGGTTTTTTGCCGCCGGAATTGCCGGAAATCCTGCGGGCGCTTGCCGCCCTGCGCATCCAGGACGTGACCCTGATGAGCCATTTTGCCGCCGCTGACGCGCCATCCCCCGCCGAAATCGCCGCATCGCTTGCCCGCCTGCGGGAAGCCAACGCCGAGCCGCGGCTGCCGGTGAGCCTGGCCAATTCCGCCGCCCTGATCCGGCATCCGGAAAGCCGGGGCGGCGCGGGGGATTGGGCGCGGCCCGGCATTATGCTCTATGGCGGCTCGCCCTTCGCGCCCGCCGACAGGACGGCAGCGCAACTGGATCTGCGCCCGGTCATGACGCTGGAGAGCCGCCTGATCGGCATCCAGCATCCCGATGCCGGGGAACGCATCGGCTACGGCGGCCTCTTCCAGGTGGAAGCGCCAACGCGGATTGGCATTGTTGCCTGCGGCTATGCGGATGGCTATCCGCGCCACGCGCCCACCGGCACGCCCATCGCCGTGGCCGGGCACATGACGCGCACCCTGGGGCGGGTTTCCATGGACATGCTGGCCTGCGACCTTTCCGGCATTGCGGCGGAAATCGGCGCGCCCGTGACCCTGTGGGGCACAGGCGAGGGCGGGCAGGTCGACGCGGATGCCATTGCGGCGGCGGCGGGCACCATCGGCTATGAACTCTTCTGCGCCGTCGCGCCACGTGTGCCGATGCGCTGGGAAGGCTGACGCAACGCTTATGGCAAAGGCAAAAACGCTCTACCAATGCGGCGCGTGCGGCGCGACTTCCCCGAAGTGGCAGGGCCAGTGCCCCGGCTGCGGCGCCTGGAACACGCTTGCCGAAACCCTTGCCGAAGCCGCGCCCGCCAGCGGCCGTTTCCGCGCCCTGGCCCCGGCGGCGCGGCTCCAGAAGCTGATGGAAATCGAGGCGCAAGAAGCGGCGCGCATTGCCACGGGCATCGGCGAATTCGACCGTCCGCTGGGCGGCGGGCTGGTGGCGGGCGGCGTGGTGCTGATCGGCGGCGACCCTGGCATCGGCAAGAGCACGCTCCTCTTGCAGGCGCTCGCCCGACTTCCGGAGAGCATGCGCGCGCTCTACGTGAGCGGCGAGGAATCGGGCGAGCAGGTCGCCCTGCGGGCGCAACGCCTGGGGCTTGCCGCCAGCGGCCTGAAATTCCTCGCGGAAATCCATCTCGAAAAGATCATGGCAGTCTTGCAGGAGGAGCGACCACGGGTGGTGGTCGTGGATTCCATCCAGACCCTGTGGTCGGAAGAACTGAATTCCGCGCCGGGTTCCGTCTCGCAGGTGCGCGAATGCGCCGCGCAACTGACGCGGCTGGCAAAGCAGGTGGGCATCACCGTGATCCTGGTCGGGCACGTGACCAAGGAAGGCGCGCTGGCCGGGCCGCGCGTGCTGGAGCACATCGTCGATACCGTGCTCTATTTCGAGGGCGACACGCATTCGAGCTTTCGCCTGATTCGCGCCTGCAAGAACCGCTTTGGCGCGGTCAATGAACTGGGCGTCTTCGCCATGACCGACAAGGGCCTGAAAGGCGTGAGCAACCCTTCAGCGCTCTTTCTTTCGCAACACGGGCAGGAAGTGCCCGGCGCCTGCATTCTGGTAACGCAGGAGGGAACCCGTCCCCTGCTGGTGGAAATCCAGGCGCTGGTCGACCAGACGCACGGCAATCCGCGCCGACTCACGGTGGGGCTGGATGCCCAGCGCCTCGCCATGCTGCTGGCCGTGCTGCACCGGCACGCGGGCTTGCCCTGCTACGACCAGGACGTATTCCTCAACGCCGTGGGCGGCGTGAAGATCGGCGAACCCGCCGCCGACCTGGCGGTGCTGCTGGCGATTGTTTCCTCCCTGAAGAACCGGGCGCTGCCGGAAAAGCTGGTGGTCTTCGGGGAAGTGGGCCTGGCCGGGGAAATCCGCCCCGCGCCCCGGGGCCAGGAACGCCTGCGCGAAGCCGCCAAACTGGGTTTTACACGCGCACTCATTCCCAGGGCGAATCTTCCCCGACAGGAAATCCCCGGCATGACGCCCATCGGCGTCTCCCGCATCGGCGAGGCCGTGGAACGACTGGGGGAATCCTTGCTCGGCTTCGTCCAAAAAAACGAAGGAAGGTCTGAACAACAAAAAACAAATCAATAAAATCAATGGTCTGTGCCACTATTAACCAGGCAAACAAATACTGAATATATGCCATAAAGGCCAACATCTTCAATGGCATGGGCCATGCCCTGACGCACGGGAGGAATTGGCAGGAAGCCGCAGAGGCGCTGCACGGCTGGCTGGAGACCTTGCCGCTCCGCCAGCCGCGCTCTGGCGCCCGTTCAGGCGCGGGTATCGACGCCCTGGCCTAGGTGAGAAGGATTGACGGGCGGCAGGGCTTGCAGGGTCTGCAAGGCGAGCGCCCCCTGAAGCTGGATCGCCTTCTTGAGGATGAGCATGTTGACGGCGTCCCCGGTCGGGCTTTGCGCCGTGCTGTTTGCCAGTGCGCCAACGGCAGAATTGATGTTCATGGGAATTCTCCTTTGCCAAATGAATGAAACTCCGGTAAGGTGTAGTATAGCAGCAGACCGGGCAGTCGCAAAAAACCAAGGCGCCGTCAATCTTTCTTCCCGAGCTTCACGGCTTCAAAGGCGCTGATGGCTTCATTCATCGCTGCGGTCGGCGAGGAACCGAGATCTTGCGTGTGAAAGCTGATGACCTTCGTCCCCACAATAAAACAGTACATGACGCCAACGGTCTCTGAACCCTCAAGCAGTCCGGTCCATTGGAGCTTTGCGGCAGGCGCGCCTGACAAGATGAGCGGGGTTGGCTCTGTTCGCTTGAAATTGGCGCGTCGCCGCTCGACACCGCCAACGAAGTCAAGCAAATATTTGACAGCGGCAGTGGCGCGTTCGGAGTCCTTCAGTCCGGCCAGTTGGGGGCCGAAGTCGTACAGACTGATCTGTAGCAATGTATTCGCTCTGGAATCGGTGCGCGGTTTTGAGAATCCCACGATGGTTGCCCCATATTGCTGCTGCTGAATTGGCGCTCCAAAGCCGGATGGGATGGACAGGGTCACTGGATCAAGTGTAAAATCGCCAGCCAACGCCGAAGCGTTAACGATGACAAGTACAAAAATGGCAAGTATTTTGTTCATGGGACGATGGTTCTGGCTACAAGTTTCACGTACGACATTATCCGTCAAAATCGCCATTGTCGGGTGCCGCAAATATAGCGGCTTGTGTAATACTGGCGCGCTGTGCACCTTTTTCGTGGGAGACTGAAATCATGCGGGAGGAAAATCCGAATCCGTCCGAAGCTGCGGCAAGCGCCGGGCCACCAGAAGCCGCCATCGCCGAAGTCATCCGCGCCAAGCGCGATTCCGCCATGTTTTCCGATCTTCCGGATGACGAGAATTGGGCCGTTCGAGAAGCCGCCCTGCTGGACGACATCGCCTCCTTCGATCTGGAGGCGGCCCAGCAACAGGCCGTCACCGAGGCGCAGACGCTGGCGCGGAGCAGTAGCCTGTTGAATCGGGCGGCGGATTATCCGGAGATCGTCCCGGAGGGCACGGCGGCAAAGCTGCCCGCAGAGGCGAAAGAGGCCGAAAAAAAATCTGCGAAGGCTGCGACAAGGCCAGGATCCGGGGCCAAGAGCGCCGCCGGAGGTCTCTTGGCACAACTGCATGCGCAGGCGCAAACCTTGCAGGATCTGGAGTCCGCCCATTTTCGCGACCTTACCCGGAAGGAGAAAGAACTGGGCAAGGTGCTCTATCTGGTGTTTTCCTACTTGCATGATTTTTCCAAGCAACTGGACGTGATCCAGCCCGTCATTTCCCGGCGCTACCAGGTGGCGGATGATCACGAACTGCGGGATTTGCAATGGAGCAACAGTTTTGCCGAATACCGGACATTTTCGCACGGCGGCGTCCTGGAACTCGCGGAAACGGTCAATCTGGGCTACCAGTTGCGCAGCGCCGCTCCCCCCTTGGTCATCGAAAAGGAAGGCGGACTTGCCGAGGCGTTCCGGCATCGTTTCTTCGATTTTGGCCTCAAGGTACGAGAAATTGAATTCCGCTCAAGCAGCCGCTATCTGGAACGCATCCGCTTCATCATCAAGCCGGAATTCCGGGTTGGCCTGCACTGGAACATGGACCCGATCCAGAATACCTTGATCCTCCGGATGCGCAATCTGGAACGCTTGGGGCCAACGCGCTATTTCCTGAAGCCGGAACAGGTGACGGAAGACCTCCTGGAACGTTTGGGTCGCCTGATTCTGGGACAGAGCGAATCTTTCTTGCACTAGAAACCGAATTTGCACTGCGTGTTTCCGGTCGGGCGGCCTCGGCTTGCGCTAGGCCGCTTGCCCCACACATCCCGCCACATTGCGGTTTCCCTGCCAAACGCTACCACGAGCAGGTGGATGGATTGTGTTTTACGCCCGGTATTCTGAACCTTTAGCAGGCCGCCCATATGAAAGTTTCGTGACAAATGAGTGGCTTTCAGGGTTTTTGGGCGGCCTGTTAGCGGTATCGTTCCAGATCAATCATGCTGTACCTTGCTTGTCGATAATCTCCCGCACCGCTTCGGCAAGCCATTCGGCTTCCTGTAGAACCCGTTCCGCATCTTGGCCTTCCACCATCACCCGCAGCTTGGCTTCCGTGCCGGAAGCGCGCAGCAGGACGCGGCCTTGTCCACCTTCTCCCGCCAACCGCTTTTCGGTCTCGGCGATGGCGGCGGCGATGACGGCGTTTTCGCGCCACGGCCAGCCCTTGGGCGCCTCGATGTTGATGAGTTTTTGCGGATACAGGCGCAC
>JAISLJ010000024.1 GCA_031290955.1 Zoogloeaceae bacterium
GTCCGCCGCCGCATGCCAATTGCCTACGGGCTACGCCCTCCGGCAATTGGCATACGGCACAAAAAAGCGGACAATTTGAAAATCATGAAAGCGGACAGATTCAAAAGCTCGTAACAGTCTTTTTACACTTTTTTGTAGCGAGCTTCTAACAGGCCGCCCAAAAACTATACAGGAGCATATCGCACGGCATAATGCCGAACGCAACACATTGTTTTGTAAAGAATTTATGAGAGCCATATGAAACAAACGTGACAAATGAATGGTTTTCGTGGTTTTTGGGCAGCCTGTTAAAGTGGACAGATTCAAAAGCTCGTAACAGAAAAATTTTTCTTTGTGTTACGAGTTTTGATGGCAAGAAGCGGGGCTACATCCGTTTTCCGCTGGAGATATCTGCAAGAAATATCCATGCGCAATTTGTTGCGCAAGCCCGCAAAACTGGCGTCCGCAGGACAAATTGCCGTCTGCAAGACCCCGTCGGCAAGACCCGCAGGAGACGCGGGGCTTGCCCTCCCTTGACGCAGCAGGCAGAATAGCCGCCTTGTGAGAAATCGTCCCCATAATCCATATCCGAACGGAGGTTGCGTGTTTGCCATTCTTCAGGCTGCGGGCTGGCCCATCTGGCCCTTGTTGTTTGCGTCGATCATTTCGGTTGCCTTGATCCTCGAACGATTCATCTCGCTGCGCCGCTCGCGCGTCGTCCCTGCTGGCCTCTTGCAGCGGGTGGTGGGCGAATTCCGCAACAAGGCCGCCGACGGCCAGTTGATCGAGGAACTGGAACGGCACTCGCCCCTGGGGCAGGTGCTGGCCGCCGGTCTCCGGAACCGCAAGGCTTCGCGTGAAGTGATGAAGGAAGCCATCGAGGAGACCGGCCGCGCCGTGACCCACGAACTGGAACGCTATCTCACCACTCTGGGCACCATCGCTTCCATCTCGCCCCTGATGGGCCTCTTCGGCACGGTGGTCGGGATGATCGAGATGTTCGGTTCGCAAGCCCCTGGCAGCGCCGCCGCCGATCCGGTCACGCTTGCGCACGGGATTTCCATTGCCCTCTACAACACGGGCTTCGGCATCCTCATCGCCATTCCCAGCATGATCTTCTGGCGGCACTTCCGCGCCCTGATCGACGGATTCGTGGTGGAGATGGAACAGGCCGCCGTGCGCCTAGTGGAAGTCATCCACAACGAACGCTAGCCAAATCGCCAAAAAGGACGCCTCATGAACTTTCATCGCGGACGGGGACGGGAAGAGCCGGAAATTAACCTGATCCCCCTGATCGACGTGCTCCTGGTCGTCATCATCTTCCTGATGCTCACCACCACCTACTCCCGCTTCTCGGGGCTGGAGATCAACCTGCCTGCCGCGGATTCCTCCGAAGAAAACCCGCGCGAAGCCAACGAAATCGAGGTCGTCGTGACCGCTTCCGGCCAAATCATCGTGAACAAGGAAAGCCTGCAAGGCAACGACACGCGCTTCATCCGCGAGGCGCTGACCCAGGCCGCTGCGGGAAGGAGCGACCCGGTCATCATCATCAGCGCCGACGCCAAGGCCGCGCACCAGAGTGTGGTCGATGTCATGCAGGCGGCGCAGCTTGCGGGCTATCCGCGCATCTCCTTCACCACGGAAGCCCGGTCGCAATAGCCGGGCAATGCGGCGCGCGCAAAGGCAAGGGAGCCAGGGGCAATGGCAAAGGCAATGGCTTGGCTGCAAGGCTGCTGGTATGCCCGCAGGCCCCCTTTCTTCCTGTGGCTGTTCGCGCCGCTCATGCTTCTTTTTGCCGCCATTGTCGGATTGCGGCGCTTCCTCTACCGGCGCGGCCTTGTGCCCGGCGTGCTGCGCCTGCCTGTGCCGGTTGTCGTGGTCGGCAACCTGACCGTGGGCGGCGCGGGCAAGACGCCGCTCGTTCTCTGGATCGCCCAGACCCTGCGCGCCGCCGGATGGCATCCCGGCATCGTGAGTCGGGGACATCTGGGGCGGGAGAACCATGTCCCGCAGGCGGTCTTCCCGGATTCCACGCCGCTGGCGGCGGGTGACGAGCCGGTTCTCCTCGCGGTGCGCAGCGGGCTGCCGGTCTGGATTGGCCGGAACCGCGCCGCCGCCGCCCGCGCCCTCCTGTCCGCGCATCCCAGGACCGACGTGCTCCTCCTTGATGACGGCCTGCAACACTACCGGCTGAAGCGGGATGTGGAGATCGTCGTCTTCGACGGGCGCGGCGCGGGCAATGGCCTGCTCTTGCCCGCTGGCCCCCTGCGCGAGCCGCTGGGGCGGCTTGGCGAGGCGCAGGCCCTCGTCTTCAATGGCGCGCCGGATGCGCGGGTGCTGCGGGCGGCCCCTGTTCTTCCCGATTTCGCCATGCGTCTGGAACCCGCTTCCTTCTACGCCCTGCAAGACCCGCGCCGACGCGCGACGGCGGCGGATTTCCAGGGCCGGGCGCTCCACGCCGTGGCGGGCATCGGCAACCCGGAACGCTTTTTTCGCACCCTGGAAGAACTGGGCCTTTGCTTTGCCCGCCACCCTTTTCCTGATCACCACCATTTCACCGCGGCCGAACTCGATTTTCCCGCGCCCAAAATCGTCCTGATGACGGAAAAGGATGCGGTAAAATGCGCTCGCCTCACTCCCTATCCCACGGCGGAAATCTGGGTATTGCCGGTTACGGCCCGCTTGCCTGATGAATTCGCCCACTATCTCCTGGAGAGCCTCAATGGATACAAGGCTGCTTGACATCCTCGCCTGCCCCGTGTGCAAGGGCGAACTCATCTACCAGAAAAGCGGCGAGGAACTGGTTTGCAAACCCTGTCGGCTCGCCTTCCCGGTGCGCGACGGCATCCCCATGCTGCTGGAAGAGGAAGCCCGGACGCTCACGCCGGAAGCGGCGAGTCGAAACGGCGGCTCCGGCGCTTCCGCGCCCAGTGCCGCCGCGCCATGAGTTTCAAGGTCGTCATTCCCGCCCGCTACGCTTCCAGCCGCCTGCCGGGCAAGCCCCTGCTGGATTTGGGCGGCAAGCCGATGGTGGCGCGGGTGGCGGAACGGGCCATCGCCTCCGGCGCGGAAGAAACGCTCATCGCCACCGATCATCCGGACATCCTCGCCGCCGCGAAGCGACATGGCTTTGCGGCGCTCCTGACCCGTCCCGAGCATCCGAGCGGTACGCATCGTCTGGCGGAAGTCGTGGCGCGCATGGGCTGGCCGCCGGAAACCACGGTGGTCAACGTGCAGGGCGACGAGCCGCGCATCGCGCCGGAACGAATCGCCCAGACGGCGCGGGCGCTGGCAGAGAGCCGGGCGGACATCGCCACCCTGGCGCATCCGCTGGCCGCCGTCGCTGATTTCTTCAATCCCAATATCGTAAAAGTTGTTTGCCGCGCCGATGGCAACGCCCTCTATTTTTCCCGCGCCCCCATCCCCTACGCCCGCGACGCCTTTGCGGGTTTGGGGACGGCATTGCCGTCCGCAGGACTGCCTGCGCAGCTTCCCGCGTATCGTCACATTGGCCTCTACGCCTACCGCGCCGATTTTCTCCGCGCCTACGCCCAACTCCCGCCTTCGCCGCTTGAGGAATACGAGGCGCTGGAGCAACTGCGCGCGCTCTGGCATGGCTACCGCATCCACGTCACCCTTGTCGAGACGGCGGACGAACCCGGCGTCGATACGCCGGAAGACGCGAGCCGGATGCGCGCCCACTTCGCGTGCGGCAGCGCGACAACGAATAGCGGCGAATGACGTTTTCCTGTCCAGAATTCCGGGAAGGCGGGGAGCATGCCATAATGCGGGCCTTCCTTGCCCTAGAGCGCTTTCTTCTCATGCAAAAATTCACTTCCTTCACCGGCCTCGTTGCGCCCCTGGATCGCAACAACGTGGATACCGACGCGATCATCCCCAAGCAATTCCTGAAATCCATCCGGCGCGCGGGCTTTGGCCCCAACGCCTTTGACGAGTGGCGCTATCTCGACCACGGCGAGCCGGGCATGGACAACAGCCGCCGCCCGCAGAATCCCAATTTCG
>JAISLJ010000025.1 GCA_031290955.1 Zoogloeaceae bacterium
TTCATTTCTGCGGCGGCGGCGCGTTAGCGCGTAATGGGTACTCCGATTAGATTGTGGGCAGACATGAAAACCTCCGTGAAAAAGCGGGTTGAACGAAAAACTGGCGGGCAGTATGCTGGGGACTTGGCAGGTTGTCAAAAGCAAAGGCGGGAAAATTCGCAAGAATGCGACAGGTTGTTGTGCTTGTGCAACGACCCCGTGGGGCGAGGGAAACGGAGTGGAGTTGCCGTGCTCCGAAAGAGGCGAGAGCAAGATTCTGCGGCATTCCTTCTGTCCTCTGGTAGAATACGGGCCTTCCACCCAAGCGATCCCGAGAGGTCGCGGAACACGCAGGGGACAGCCCGTCGAACAGAGGAATTGGAGACCATGAGCGACCTGGAGATGAATTCTTTCATCATCGTCGGCCTGACGCAAACCGGCGAGAAGTTCCGGCCCAGTGACTGGGCGGATCGGCTGTGCGGCGTCCTGTCCGTCTTTCGCGCCACGAAGAAGATGCGCTATTCGCCCTATGTGAGTCCGGGGGATTATGATGGACAAAAGGCCGTCTTCGTGGATGGGCAGCTTCAGGCGCTGGACCCGCAGGCCTATCAGTTCGTCCTCAACTTCGCGCAGGACAACAAGCTGCAAATCGTAAACGGCGTCTGCCCCGTGCACCGCTGAGCCACCATTGCGCTACCGCATTGCGCCATCGTTGTGCGGTTGCGGCTTGGTCTTGCGCTCAGGAGGAAAAGCCGGGGGCGGCGCGTCTGCCGGCAGAGGCTTTGCGTCCCTCCGCGCCCTCCCAGAGCGTGAGGCCCAGCCGCAAAAATCCTTCCCAGACATTACCGCTGCCGCCGGAGAGTCCCTTGCTGGCGCGATCCAGTAGCGCGGCCTGCTTGAGCGCGGCTTGCAGGTTTTTGCCGCGGATCGCCGTTGCGGCGCGGCGCATTTGTCCCTGGCGAACGCCCCAGATGTGCAATTCCCGAAACAGGCTCTCCGGCGCGCCGCCGCGTTGCAGGCCCGCCTTGAGCCGGGCGAGGGCGCGGATTTCCTCTGCCATCGCCCAGAGCACGAGCGGCGGCGCTTCGCCTTCCTGGCGCAAGCCTTCCAGCGTTCGCGCCAGCCGGGCAAGATCGCCCGCGACCAATGCCTCGCGCAGGTCATCGACCCGGTAGCGGGCAACGTTGAGGACGGCATCCCGAATCTGCGCGCTGGTGAGCTTGCCGACAGGGTAGAGCAGCGTGAGCTTCTGGATTTCCTGATGTGCGGCAAGCAGGTTGCCTTCCACCCGTTCGGCCATGAAGCGCAAGCCCTCTTCCTCCGCCTCGCGCCGCTGGCGGGCAAGCCTGCCGGCAATCCAGCCCGGCAGTTCGGCAAGCGACGGCGCATCCAGTTTGAGGACGACGCCCGCCGTGCGCAGCGCGGTAAACCAGGCGGCCTTTTCCTCCTTCCAGTCGAGTTCCGGCAGGGTGATGAGAAGGAGACTTTCCGGGTGCATGCGCGCGCAATGTTCGGCGAGTGCCGCGCTGCCTTCCTTGCCGGGCTTGCCGCCGGGGATGCGCAGGTCGACGAGCGTTTTGCTCCCGAAGAGCGAGAGATTGCCCGTGGCGGCGGCGAGTGTTCCCCAGTCAAAGCCGGGCAGGACGGTGAGGATTTCCCGATCCGCGTAGCCATGCGCGCGCGCCGCAGCGCGGATGGCGTCGGCGGCTTCCAGCACAAGGAGCGGCGCGTCGCCATACACGACGTAGAGGCGCTTGAGCGCGCCTTCCAGATGCGCCGCGAGCTGTTCGCCCTTCAGGAGCATCAGCGCACCGGCTCCGTCCCGACTGGGATTTCCGCGGGCCGCATGAGGGCAAGGCGGCGCAGGATTTGCTGCACCAGATCCCGGTTCATGTCCTGCCAGAGAAAGGCTTCTTCCTGATCCTTGGCGAGAAGCTGGTTATCGTCATAGGTCACTTCGCGCACGAGGACGATTTCGCTCACCGGCGAGAGCGGCGCGCCGTTCCGATCCTCGATACGGAAAGCATAATCGAGGCGCAACTGGTATTCCCGCGCCCGCCCTTCGGCGTTCAGGGCGGCAATGATGCGCCCGGTGCGGTAGCTCACCTCGCGGAACACGGCATCGGCCTTTTCCTTGTCTTCCGTCAGCGCCTGCGGCTGATGGGCGCGAACCTGCCGCCGCAATTCCGCGCCCAGGTCGGAATTGCGGGGCAGTTCAATATAGAAGCTCTGATAGGGAAACTCGACCGCGCCGCGCAACTGAAAGCCACAGGCGGCCACGAACAGCAGGCCGAGCGCCAGGAAAACACGCGGCGCAAGGCGCATGCGCGCGGAGGCTTCAAGGAAACACCTGGATACGGAACGCATGGACAATCACACAGGCTTACGCCCGCAGTTTCCCGGCGATTTCGGCAACGCGCTTGCCGTAGAGTTTGGCGGTTTCGAGATCGCCCGCCGCCATTTCCTCGACGCTCGCGTCGCCCGGCGTGCGACCGAAGAGACCGCCGAAAGCGCCCAGATAATTGATGTCGTCGCGGGTATTGGCCTTGGCGCTGGCGGGCAGGATGCCCAAACTCACCCAAATGCCGCCGTGTTGCAGGGCCAGGGTTTGCAGGTAGATGAGCGTTACCTGCTTGTCGCCATTGACGCTGCCGCTGTTGGTGAAGCCGCCGAATACCTTGTCCTTCCAGCCTTGCTGGAACCAGATTTTGGAGGAGGTGTCCGCGAATTTCTTGAATTGCCAGCTCACGTTGCCCATGTAGGTGGGCGAGCCGAAGAGAATGGCATCGGCGGCGTTCAGCGTTGCCCAATCGGAATCGGAAAGATTGCCTTCGGCGTCGATGGCGAGAAGCTGCGCGCCCGCGCCTTCGGCAACGGCCTCGGCCAGACGCTTGGTGTGCCCGTAGCCGGAATGGTAAACAACGACGGTCTTCGTCATGATGGGATTTCCTTTCAGCGTGTGTGTATTGAGGTTTGTGGATGCAACCGGCGGATTATATCGGATGAATGCCGGAAGTCACGGTTTTTCCCGCGCCTCCCCCCTTCGCCGCGAATGCCCGCGCAAGCCTGCCTTGGAGTAGAATCCACGCCTTGCCATCCGCTGGATACAGGATGAAAACCACCTTCCTTGATTTTGAGCAGCCCATCGCCGAGCTGGAAAACAAGATCGAAACGCTTCGTTTGGGTCAGGAGGATTCCGCTGTTGATATCTCTGAGGAAATCGACCGGCTCTCCGAAAAAAGCCAGGCCCTGACCGGGAAAATCTACGCGAAGCTCACGCCCTGGCAGATTGCCCAGGTTGCCCGTCATCCGCAGCGGCCCTATACCCTGGATTATATCCGGCACATCTTCACGGATTTCGAGGAACTGCACGGCGACCGCGCCTTTGCCGACGACCCGGCCATCGTCGGCGGACTGGCCCGCCTGAACGGCGAAGCCTGCGTCGTCATCGGCCACCAGAAGGGGCGTGACACCAAGGAAAAACTCCTGCGCAACTTCGGCATGCCGCGTCCGGAAGGCTACCGCAAGGCGTTGCGGCTCATGCGGCTGGCCGAGAAATTCCGGCTTCCCGTATTCACCTTCGTCGATACACCGGGCGCGTATCCGGGCATTGATGCCGAGGCGCGCGGGCAATCCGAGGCGATTGGCCGCAACCTCTACGAGATGACGCGGCTGGCAACGCCGATCGTGGTCACTGTCATCGGTGAGGGCGGTTCCGGCGGCGCGCTGGCCATCGCCGTGGGTGACGCGGTCTTGATGCTGCAACACGCCACCTATGCGGTCATCTCCCCTGAAGGCTGTGCTTCGATTCTCTGGAAGAGCGCCGAAAAAGCGTCCGAAGCGGCGGAAATCATGGGCATCACCGCCCAGCGCCTCAAATCCCTGGGCCTCATCGACAAGATCGTGCAGGAACCCAACGGCGGCGCGCACCGCGATCCCGCCGCCGCCGCCGCCTCTCTGGGGAAAGCCTTGCAGGAGAACCTGAAGCGCCTCTCCTCGCTCTCCCGGGACGAACTGCTGGCCGCCCGTTTTACACGCCTGATGGCCTATGGTCGTTTCCGGGAAGCCTGATCCTGCCGAGGCGGTCGCCGCCCTGCTGCGCGCATTCCTTCCGGCAGAGGCCGTCCTGTGGGTGGGCTTCTCCGGCGGTCGGGATTCCGCCACGCTGCTGCATCTCTGCCAGCAACATCTGCCGCCGGGCCGCCTGAAAGCGCTGCATGTGCATCATGGTCTCTCCGAACATGCCGACGCCTGGGCGGCCTTCTGCGCGGAATTCTGCGCCGAACGGGGGATTCCGCTCATCACCGAGCGCGTGGAAGTCGACACGCATTCCGGACTGGGACTCGAAGCGGCGGCGCGGGCGGCGCGCTACCGGGCCTTCCACCTTGCCGCGCGCGCACATGGACTGCGCTATCTGGCGCTCGCGCATCACCAGCGCGACCAGGCGGAAACCCTGCTCCTCAACCTGTGCCGGGGCGCGGGTGTTGCCGGAGCCGCCGCCATGCCCGCCGTGCGCGACATGGGATGCTTCACGCTCCTGCGCCCACTGCTCGCCTGCGCCGCCCGCGAGGTGGAAGCCTGCGCCCGGAACGCGGCGCTCACCTGGGTCGAGGACGAGAGCAATCAGGATGAATACCGCGCCCGGAACTTCCTGCGTCACCGCATCCTGCCGCAACTGGCGGAACATTTCCCGGCCATCGAGACCACGCTGGCCCGCGCCGCCGGACATTTTCACGAGGCGCAAACCCTCCTTGCGGAACGCGCCCACGCAGACGACCTGTTTTTGCGCGGCATCCACGATACAGCACACGCCGCCGGGAATCTTCACGAGACGCAAATGCCCCCCAGGGAATGCGCCCGCGTGGGGGATGGGCATCTTTACGGCACGGAACACCCCGCCACCGGACACCTTCCCGAAACACAGGCGCATTTCCCGGAACGTGCCAGTGGAGAGACTCTGCGCCCTCATAACGCAGGATGCGTCGCGCCACGTCTGGCGGCACTGATGGCGCTTTCCCCGGCGCGACAAGCGAACTGGTTGCGCAACTGGCTCATGCGCAAGGGCTGGCATGTGCCGAGCGAAGCGCGACTTGCCGAAGCCCTGCGTCAGCTCGCCGGACTCGCCCGCCGCAAGGAATCCGGCAATTTCGCGCTGTCTCTGCCGGAAGGCAGCTTGCACCTGTGGCGTGGCGGACTGTATTGCGTCCCGCGCGTCGCCCCGGAAGCGCCGCGCTTCTGGGATGGACAAACGCCCTGCCCTTGGGCAGGCGGCACACTCACACTGGAAGAACGAAAAGGCGAAGGCATTGACCCTGCGCGACTCGCTGGACAACACTTGGAACTCCGCCCGCGCCAAGGCGGCGAACGCCTCCGTCTTTCCCCCCTGCGCCCAGAACGCCCATTAAAAGACCTGCTGCGAGAATCCGCCCTGCCCCCCTGGACACGAACGCGCCTGCCGCTTCTGTATCTGGAAAACACTTTCATCGCCTGCCCGAACATCGGCATCGCCGCCAACTGGCAATGCCATCCCGAAGCCATCGGACGCCTCCCGATATGGCGCGCAACAGAGGAAAATTTCCCGAGGCCAGGCTCCTGAGCGGGGAAATTGCCGTCCGCGACGCCGCCCGTTTGCGGAACTCTCCCGGGCGCTTGTGATAAGATGCGCAGCTTCGGATTCGTGGAGATTTGTCATGTTTGACGCCGTTCGCAACAATCGTCGTTTCGTGCAGGGATTTCTTGCTCTCATCACCATTCCATTCGCCATCTGGGGGCTGGAATCCTATCAGAGCGGAGGGGGGACGGCGCATGTCGCCCGGGTGGGGGATACCGTTATAACGCAAGCGGAATTCCAGGAGACGCTGCGCGAGCAACGGGAAATCAGGCGGGCCGAACTGCCGCCCGGCGCTGACCCTGCCCTCCTCGATTCCCCGGAATTGCGCGAGGTCGTCCTGAATGGCCTCATCAACGAACGCCTCATCTTCCAGGATACCCGCGCCAAGCGCCTGCAAGTCGCAAATCCTGTCCTGACCAGCGTCATCGCCAGCCTGCGTGTCTTCCAGGAGAATGGCAAGTTCTCCGAGGCGCGCTACAAATCCGTGCTCGCCGCCCGGAACATGACGCCAGAACTGTTCGAGCGCCAGACGCACCAGCAAATCCAGCGCCAATACCTGATCGGCAGCCTGACCGAGACCGGCTTCTCCCCTCGTTCCGTAACCCAGCGCATCGCGGCCCTGCAACTGGAAGAACGGGAAGTGCAGGCGTATCCGCTCTCCTGGAAACCTTTCGCGGACGCGGCCAAGCCGGAAGCGGAGGCAATCCGGAAATTCTATGACGAGGAGAGCGCACGTTTCGTCCAGCCGGAGGAAGCAACGGTTGAATACATCCTCCTGCGCGATGTGCCGGAAGAGCGTCGCGCCAGCCACATCCTCTTCCTGACCGAAGGCGTGAAGGAGGACGAAAAGGCAAAGATCCGGGCCGAGGCGGAACGGGTGCTCGCGCTCGTGCGCAAGGACCCCGCCACTTTCGCCAGCCTGGCCCGCCAGCATTCGCAGGACCCGGGTTCGGCCCAGGCGGGCGGCGATCTGGGCTTCTTCCCCCGGAAGGCGATGGTCAAGCCCTTCGAGGATGCCGTGTTCGCCATGCAGGAAGGGGAAATCTCGGACATTGTGGCAACGGAATTCGGCTTTCATGTGATCCAGCTTACGGGGATCAAGGCTGCCCGCTATGGTTCCGATTTCGCCCGGGTCATCGACGATTTCAGCAACCGCCTCTTCGAGAATCCGGAAAGCCTGAAACCTGCCGCCGAACAGTTCGGGCTGGAAATCCTGAAATCCGGCCCGCTGACCCGCGAGGGCGGCAAGGGAGGGCTTCTCGATCATCCCAAGGTTCTTGCCGCCATCTTCAACGAGGAAGTGCGCAAGGGCAACGTGAATAGCGAGGCCGTCGTGATCGGCGAAGGGGAGGTTCTGGCGGCGCGGGTGCTGGAATACAAGCCCTCTGCCCGCCTGCCCTTCGAGCGCGTGAAGGATGAAATCGCCAGGGAATTGCAGCAGAAGGCAGCCCTGGCGCGCGCCGCCGAACAGGGCGCGGCCACCTTGGCCGAGCTTGTCGCGGGCAAGGAGGTTTCCGTGCGCTGGAATCCGGCGGAAACGCTCTCCCGCGTTGCGCCCGGAAAACTCGACGCGGCGGCGATCCGCGCCGTGTTCAGCGTGGACGCCGCCACCCTGCCGCGCTACGTTGGCGTGACCGTGCCGGAAGAAGGCTACGTGCTCTACCGGATCAACAAGGTGACGCCCAGGGAGGCGAACGAAGCGGAACTGAAGGGGCTGGGCATGCAACTCGCCTTCATCCAGGGACGGACGCAACTGCAAGCCTACCTCGCCGCCCTGCGCCAAAAAAACAAGGTGGAAATCAACCACAAGGGCATGGAATAAGGCCCCGCTTTTCCCGGGAGGAGCATGGCGATGACGGAGCACGGCAGCGCGGCGGCAACGGCAACGACAATGACGGCGGATGCGGCGGCGGCGCGCATCGCCGCCTTGCGCCTTGAAATCGAAGCGCACAACCGCGCCTATTACGAAGCGAACGCGCCCACTGTGCCGGATGCGGTGTACGACGCCCTGTTCCGCGAATTGCAGGCGCTGGAGCAAGAACACCCGGAACTGCAATCGCCTGATTCCCCAACCGTGCGTGTCGGCGGGCGGCCACTCGCCGCCTTCGCGCAGGTCACGCATGCCGTGCCCATGCTTTCCATCCAGACCGAAACCGACACCACGGCGGCGGGCGCGAACCATTTTGACGCCCGTGTCAGGAAGGAACTGGAACTGCCCGACAGCGCCCCGCCCATCGAATACACGGCGGAATTGAAAT
>JAISLJ010000026.1 GCA_031290955.1 Zoogloeaceae bacterium
ACGCCGCCCGCGACCTGCTCGACGGCTTCGGCCGCCGCGCCGCCTACAGGAGTTCCTCCCGCTACGCCAGCGCCCACGCGGGCGTCGGCTACGTCTGGAACCTGAGCGAAACCTCCAGCTTCAAGTTCTACGGTCAGTATCTATGGAGCCGTCAGGGCGCGGACAGCGTAACCCTTTCCACCGGCGAACCCGTGAAATTCGCGGCGGTCGATTCCCACCGCACCCGCCTGGGCGCGCGCTGGAACCAAGCCGTCACCCAACACGGCCAAGCCTACCTGGGCGCGGCCTGGGAGCGCGAATACGACGGCAAAGCCAAGGCGAGCCTCCACGGCTACTCCCTCGCCGCGCCCACCCTCAAAGGCAACACCACGATCCTCGAACTCGGCTTCACCCTGACGCCCAGCGCCACACAGCCCGTAAGCCTGGATATCGGCATCCAAGGCTACACCGGCAAACGCGAAGGCGTAACAGGAAGCTTCCGGATAAATTACCGCTTCTAGTCCTGGGTCTTGGCAGACGGGTCTTGGCAGACGGCGATGCGGCGCTTCGCGCCGAAAAGCCTTGACAAACCCTCCGAGCGGGAAGGGCTTTTCATGTGGGGGCGGCATCCTGCCGCCCTATCCATTCCAGAAGGGCGGCTGGAAGCCGCCCCCACTTTATCGTCATTGCGAGCGTAGCGCGGCAATCCACACACCCGTTCCGCACCTGGGACGCTTGCCTTTCCCTCCCACGCTTGGCGGGGGAGGGTGCCCCGGCAGGGGCGGGAGAGGGAGTTCTTCCTTGCGGAGCAAAGCGACGCTCATTTCTTCCTGGCTTTCCGCAGCGCGATCGCCCAAGGGAAATGAAGAGCGCGGGCTGCACGGAGCAAAAGGCTTATGACGCAGGTAAAAATGTCGAGCATCAAGCGCCATATTGCGGTGGATTACAGGGATTTCCCCATGCGGTGGCGCGATAACCGCTGATGTCACTGACCGGAATGGCGCGCCGGAAGCCTTTGACCGATTGTCTGCGTCTTTGGAAAAACTGCGAGCGCAAACTCGATTCCGGCTTGCAGTTCGTCCTCTTCGCCTTTCTCGCTCCGATATTGCGAAGAATTTGAACAGGTACTTGTCGCGTCCCTGCGCTTCCCGCATCTCCCTCAAGCTTTCTTCCCCGCGCCTTTCGTCTGCTTGGCCATGAACTCGCGCAGGGTTTCCTGGGCGATGGTTTCCAATCCTTCCTGGATTGCGCGGGAGATTGTCGGCAGGGCTATTTGCAGGCTGGATTCCACCAGCGTGGGAATTTCCGCTTTCAGGCGCAGGCGGAGGAGTTCCCGCGCTTCCCGTGCCATCGCTTCCACATCTTGCGCGGTGTGGGCGGCGGGTTCCGGCGTGGGGGCGGGCGTATCGGCATAGGCAACGATGTCCGTGAGCACCGGGAGATTCTCGTCTCCGGGGGGCGGCGCGGCGGATTGCGGGGCCAGGCCCGCAGCGGGGAAGAGTTGCAGCGAATGTTGCAGGGGCCGCTCGCGCAGGAGCGCGTCGATGCGCTGCTGGATTTCCTCCAGCCCGGTCAAGGGGTCGGGGGAAAGCGGCATGCTCAGTGCTCCATCCGGTCAATGAACTGGAGGTCGCAACCTTGTGCCTTGTAGGTTCTCGCCCGCATGCGCGCGGCCTCGCGGTCGGAATCCTCCCGACCAACGACTTCGATCACATTCGCGTAGCGCCCAAAACCCGGCGGAACCACGTCATCCAGATTCAGGAGGCGCTCATGCGAATGCGTAGACGGCAGGTGTTCCAGCGCGGCGGCATCGGTGGCGATCAGCACCGGCGTTTCTTCGGCGAGCGGGGAATCCGCGCGGCAATGCGGCAGGAAGCCCTGCGCTGGCTGTACCCACAAGAGGCGATCCACGAACTGGGCGCGTTCGGAATCCGGAATGTAGAGGGTGAAATCCTTGCCCTCCGCCCAAGCCCGCGTAATCAAGGCACAGGCCCCGCCGAGGCGATCCCGGAGGTTGTGGTAGAAGAATACGCGAGTCATGGCGCATGCTCCTGATCCTGCGCCCGGGCGGCGACGCGCTCCAGCAGGAACTGCGCGAGCAAGGCCACGGGACGGCCCGTCGTCCCCTTCTGCGGACCGGATTTCCAGGCCGTGCCGGCAATATCCAGGTGTGCCCAGGGAATGTCCTTCACGAAGCGGGCGAGGAAGCAGGCGGCAGTAATCGCTCCGGCATGTCGGCCCCCGGTGTTGGCCACGTCGGCAAAGCGGCCATTGATGAGTTCCTGATATTCCTCCCATACCGGCAAACGCCAGGCCAGGTCGCGGACGCGCTCGCCTGCCGCGAGCAGTTCCGCGGCCAGCGCGTCGTCGGAGGCAAAGAGTCCTGTGGCGACATGCCCCAGGGCCACCACGCAGGCCCCGGTCAGGGTGGCGATGTCGATGATGGCCTCCGGCGTGAAGCGGCGGGCGTAGGCGAGCGCGTCGCAAAGGAGAAGGCGGCCTTCGGCGTCGGTGTTCAGGATCTCGATGGTCGTGCCGGAAAGGGAGGTAACGATGTCCCCCGGCCGGGTCGCACCGCCATCCGGCATGTTTTCCGCTGCGGGAATGAGGCCCACGAGGTTGATGGGCAAGGCAAGCCGCGCCACCGTCTTGAAAAGACCGAGTACGCTCGCCGCGCCGCACATGTCGTATTTCATCTCGTCCATGTCGGCGGCGGGCTTGATGGAAATCCCGCCCGAATCAAAGGTGACGCCCTTGCCGACGAAGACCAGCGGCTTTTCCTCCGCCTTGCCGCCAGTGTAGTGGAGCACAATGAAGGCAGGCGCTTCCCGTGCCCCTTGCGCAACCGCCAGAAGCGCGCGCATTCCCAGTTTTTCCAGCTTCTTCTGCTCGAAGACCTGACACTTGAAGCCATGTTCCCCGGCGAGTTCCCGGGCTGTCTGGGCGAGGTGGGCGGGTGTGCACACATTGGCCGGGAGATTCCCCAGATCCCGCGCCAGCCGGATGCCCTCGACCATCGCCGCGCCCTCGACGCAAGCGCTCTGGGCGACGGCAAGCTCCTGCTCCCCGACCAAAAAGATGATTTTCTTCAGGGCGGGTTTTTCCTTCTTCTCGCTTTTGAAACGCTCAAAGCGATACAGCACATCTGCCGCCGCGAGCACCGCCTGCCGGACGCGCCAGGCAACATCCAGTATCCAGTGCGCCTCCGCGACGAGAAACAGGAAGGCTTCCCGCGCCCCGATCTCGCGCGCGGCGCGCACGGCGGCGCGAACGGCATCGACGAACGCCTTTTCTCCCCCGTCTTCCTTCCCCAGTCCCACGAACAGGAATCCCGCAGCGGATACGGCAAGGCCGGGATGATAAAAGCGGCTCTCGCCGACTTTGCCGCGCATGCCGCTTTGCAGGAGGAATTCCGTGAGCTTCCCATCCAGAAGCGCATCCAGCCGCGCGCCGCCGCGCAGGAGACGCGGCGGCGCTTTCGCCTTGCCGTCGGCTTCCAGTACGCCCACCACGACCACTGCGCCGGAGGGGAGTTTTCCGGGAAGTCCGCTTGTGCTTCTGACATCAAATTCCATGTATCCTCCGATTCCTTGCCGATTGGCAAAGAGGAATTTGCCGTCCGCAAGGACTATCGCTTTCCCTCTGGTTCGCTGAGCAGGTTGGAGAGCACCACGTTGGGTCTTAAGCGCGGGAGGATTTTTTGCAGGCCGAGTCGCGCCTTTGTGTTGATGATGAGCGGGGCGCGCAGGTTGGCGCCCAGTCCGGCGGTGGCTTCGCCTTCCTTCTTGTAGAGCAGGAGCACCACGGCGGCGTCGGCAGGGATGGCAAGCCGGAGCACGGCTTCCTCTGCGTCGGTGAGCGACAGCTCATAACTAAAACCCAGCGCGGCAGGATCGATGATCTGGAAGGCCAGCGCCGGGTCTTCCAAGGATTGCAGGGTGAAACTTACCGGATCACCCGCGTCGGTCTCATGCACCAGCGTGAAGCGTTTCTTGTCCTCGAAGTTCACAAGACCTGCCGGAAATTCGATGACCTGTTCCGGCTTTACCGTGATCCTGCCAAACAGGAAAGTCTCAAATTCAGTGTCCATGCTGCCTCCTTGAAAAATTGTGACAAAACGGCGTGGGAACGCCAAACGAAGATCGTTTGCCCAGCGATCCGCGAATACTACTCCTTTTCCCGGTTGCGCACGCACCATCCGCAAAAATCCACCGTCCGCAGAACCGCTTTGGGAAACCCTGAACACCCCTCGCATAGTCGCGTTTATCATATCATGATGAAATCTGAGGAAAGTTCTCCAGGAAGGGGAAGATCATGAAGCAACAGACATTCGGAAGGCGCGCAAGCGGTCAGCGAGAAAATCGAATCGAATCATCCGGGATGCGACACGTAGGGAAAAAACAATAATGAAAAAAGAATATAGGGCATTTGCCCGCAATTGATGTGCCGCTTCTGACAAGCAGTACCGATTAGCGTATAATCCCCGAGCTTATTTCGTCTGGTTTCAAAACACAGGAAAACACCATGAGTGACAACGGAAAACTGGATTGCGGCAGGCGACGTCTCATCTTTGCGACCGCCACCGTGGGTGGGGCGGGCGCGGTCGCGGCTGCCGTGCCCTTCGTCTCCTCCATGCTCCCCTCGGAGCGCGCCAAGGCGGCCGGCGCCCCGGTTGAGGTGGACATCAGCCGCCTCGAATCTGGGCAGATGATGATCGTCGAATGGCAGGGGAAACCCGTCTGGATTGTGCGTCGCACGCCAGCCATGCTGGAGACGCTTGCGCAGGTGACGGGCGAGATCTCCGATCCCGAGTCGAAAGCCTCGCAGCAGCCCGACTACTGCAAGAACCAACAGCGCTCCTACGAGAAACGACCAGAAGTCCTGGTCATGATCGGCATCTGCACACATCTGGGGTGCTCGCCTTCCGCCAAGTTCAAGGCAGGCGCCGAAGAGGGCATGACTGCGGACTGGAAGGGCGGTTTCCTGTGTCCCTGCCACGGTTCCACGTTCGATTTCGCCGGTCGCGTGTTCAAGGCAAAGCCCGCGCCGACCAACCTGCCGATTCCGCCACACAGGTATCTCTCTGAACAGCGCATCCTGATCGGCGAACATCCAACGGAGGCTTGAAGGAAATGTCCAGCAATTCCCAATACGAAAAATACAAGTCCGATGGCTCGCTTCTGGGCGCACTCCTGGAGTGGGTGGATGTCCGCTTCCCGGCCACGGCCCTGTGGCGCTCCCAGGTGGGCGAATACTACGCGCCCAAGAACTTCAACTTCTGGTATTTCTTCGGCTCGCTCGCGCTCATGGTGCTGGTGATGCAGATCGTCACCGGAATCTTCCTCGTCATGCACTACAAGCCGGATGGCTCACTGGACGCAAACGGCATTCGCGTGGCCTTCGCAAGCATAAACTACATCATGTACGATGTGCCCTGGGGCTGGCTGATCCGCTACATGCACTCCACCGGCGCTTCCGCCTTCTTCATTGTGGTCTATCTCCACATGTTCCGCGGCATCCTCTATGGTTCCTACAGGAAGCCGCGCGAACTCGTCTGGGTGCTGGGCGTGCTGATCTTCCTCTGCCTGATGGCGGAAGCCTTCATGGGCTACCTCCTGCCCTGGGGGCAGATGTCCTTCTGGGGCGCGCAGGTCATCATCAACCTGTTCAGCGCCATTCCCCTGGTCGGCGAGCCGCTTTCCGTCTGGATCCGCGGCGACGTGAACATCGGCGACGCCACCCTGAACCGCTTTTTCTCCTTCCATGTGATTGCCGTGCCGTTGGTGCTGCTGGGCCTTGTGGCGGCGCACCTCATCGCGCTGCATGAAGTCGGCTCCAACAACCCGGATGGTGTGGAAATCGGCAAGCACACGAACGAGAAAGGCATCCCGCTGGATGGCATCCCCTTCCATCCCTACTACACGGTGAAGGATATCGTCGGCGTCGTGGTCTTCCTCGCCCTTTTCTCGATTGTCGTGTTCTTCGTGCCGGAAGGCGGCGGCTACTTCCTGGAATACAACAACTTCTTCCAGGCCGACCCGATGAAGACGCCGCCGCACATCGCGCCGGTATGGTATTTCACGCCTTTCTATTCCATGCTGCGCGCAATGGTGTGGAACTTCTTCTGGGTCGAGGCCAAGTTCTGGGGCGTCGTGGCGATGGGCGCGGGCGTGGTCATCCTCGCCTTCCTGCCCTGGCTGGATCGCGCCCCGGCAAAATCCATCCGCTATCGCGGGCCGATCTTCAAGACACTGCTGGCCATCTTCGTGTTCGGCTTCCTGATTCTGGGCTTCCTGGGCACCAAGGTGCCGGGCTACAAGATTTTCGGCGTCTCGTGGCTGGATGGCGACATCATCGCCCAGATCTTCACCGTCTACTACTTCCTCTTCTTCCTGACCATGCCGCTCTGGTCGAAGATCGACAAATGCAAACCTGTACCGGAAAGGGTGACCTGGAAATGAACATGCTGCGCAACCTGAAATCCCTGCTGGCCGCCGTGCTGTTCGTCCCGGCGCTGGCTTTCGCGGAAGGCGGCGTCCATCTCGATCCGGCGCCGGATGTCTCCAATGATCCGGCGGCGCTGCAAAACGGCGTCCAGTTGTTCGTCAACTATTGCCAGGGCTGCCACAGCCTGAGTTCCATCCGCTACAACCGCTTGCAGGAACTGGGCCTCACGGAGCAGCAGATCGCCGACAACCTCATGTTCACCACGGACAAGATCGGCGAACCGATGCTGAACGCCATGAAATCGGAAGAAGCCAAGAAATGGTTCGGCGCGGTGCCGCCGGATCTTTCCCTGGTGGCGCGCGCCCGCGCCTCCGAATCCGGCACGGGCGCGGACTGGCTCTACACCTACCTGCGCACCTTCTATCGCGACGAGACGCGCCCGACCGGCTGGAACAACCTTGTCTTCGACAAGGTGGGCATGCCGCACATCTTCTACGAACTGCAAGGCATCCAGGAATTCGATGGGCACGAGTTGAAGAGTGTGAAGGGCGGCAAGCTCTCCCCGGAGGAATACGACAAGGCCGTCGCCGACCTGGTTGGCTTCCTTGTCTGGGCAGGAGAACCGCAGGCGAAACTTCGGAAAACGTTGGGCGTCTGGGTCCTGCTCTTCCTTGCCGTCCTGGGTGTATTCGCCTACCTTCTCAAGAAGGAATACTGGAAAGACGTGCATTGACCTTTTTCCTCGCCGCGGCATCGTCCCTCGCTTGTCGGGGGCGATGCCGATTGCTTTCAGGGAGGCTCCCCCCGCCATGATGAATCTCTATTCCGGAACAACAGACCCGTTCAGTCACCGGTGCCGCATCGTGCTCTATGAAAAAGGGCTGGATTTCCAGGTGATCGACGTGGACATGTTCAACAAGCCCGAAGACCTGCTTGCCGTCAATCCGCACAGTCGTGTGCCGGTCTTGGTCGAGCGCGAACTTGTCCTCTACGAACCCAACATTATCAATGAATATGTCGACGAGCGTTTCCCGCATCCCCAGTTGATGCCGCCCGATCCCATCATGCGGGCGCGGGCGCGGCAGCTTCTCTCCGGGATGGAGCGCGAGATTTTCTCCCACATCGAGCAAATCGAGAAAGCGGCCAAGGGCGCGGAAAAGGCGAAGAAGGAAATCGGCACGCGCCTCATCGAACTCACGCCGATCTTCACCAAGCAGAAATTCATGCTGGGTGACGATTTCTCCATGCTTGATGTCGCCATCGCGCCGCTCCTGTGGCGTCTCAACCACTACGGCATTGAACTGGGCAAGGCGGCGGCGCCGCTGATGAAATACGCGGAGCGCATTTTCATCCGCCAAGGCTTCATTGATGCGCTCACACCTTCCGAAAAGGCCATGCGCAAATGAATTTCAGCCAGCCCGTGAGCGGCCTGCCGTCGACCAAGCCCTATCTGTTGCGTGCCGTCTGGGAGTGGTGCAACGACAATGGCTTCACGCCTTATCTTGTTGTGGAAGTCGATGCGTCCTGCCGGGTGCCCGTGGAATTCGTGCAGGATGGGCAGATCGTCCTCAACATCAGCATGGAAGCGACGCACAACTTGCAGATTGCCAATGACCTCATTTCCTTCCAGGGCCGTTTTGCCGACGTTGCGCGGGAACTCATCATTCCCACGGAGCGCGTTTCCGCGATCTATGCGCGGGAAAACGGCGCGGGAATGGCCTTTGAGATCAGCGCCGCCACGACCTCGCCCCACCCGGAAGCCCGCGCTGCCACGCCACCCGCCTCGCATCCCGAAGACCCCCCGCCCCCGGATACGCCAGGCGGCGGACGCTCCCACCTGCGCCGGATCAAATAAGGCCCTGCGGAGCGGGGTTCGCAGGGCAATCGTGCATGGTTTTTTGTCATGCATCGCGGTCAGGATGCCCTTCGGAGCGCAAGCGATTCACCATCCTTCCCCTCATTCCTCTGTGTATGCCGTGTAGCCGATCGGCATGAAAAACCATGCGCAGACGGAAAGAAGCAACACAAGGGCGGAAACCCAGCGGACAATGCGCCAGCGCCGGGGGCCGGGTTTGAGAATGGTGAAGGATTCCATATAGACCGTTTCGCAGGCGCCGTTGCCGCTGTCGGTACGAACCGTGCTGCTGCCGCGCAGGAAGTTGTCATGCGAATATTCCGCCAGATAACCCTTGAAATGAACCTGGTCGCCAACGCGCGCCCGTCGCAATGTTTGGAGAAGTTCATGCCGTTCGGAAATCATGTGATTGTTGGAGATATGGTGTTCGGAAAATGACTCCCAGGCTTCCTGGCTCTTCGTTTGGGCATAGCAGGTCCATTGACCGCTCGAAAACTCGATCTGCTCATATGCGCCGGAAAGGGCATTTTTTCCCCAGATCACGCACAGGTCGGCCGCGTTGAGATGGTCGCCCCAGCTTTTGTGAACCTGGTCGATAAAGCTGTCCGCCTCGTGTTTACTGACAACAAGGCCATAAAGCTCGTAATGGTAGAGAGGTTTGATGCGGTAGGTAATCTGCTTTACCGAGACATCGAAAGGCGCGCGGAAAGTTGGCGTCTGGAGCGGATCAGTTTTGAGCTGCGGTAGCAATTCGGAAGGAGAGGGCAGGACATCGCCTTTGCAGAACCCGAACACCAAGGCGGCAAGGCTGAGGAAAAACAGGGTCTTGACCAGATTCAGCAAGGTTTGCTCCTTCATGGGAAGGGAGGATCGGCTTCCAGCCGATCCAAGAGGGAAACATTGTAGTCACGAAGTCCCTGTGTTGCACGGGATTCTGTGTTGATGGGATACCAAGACGAGGCAGGCTCTGCTTCTCGCGTCATGGGTTTTGCGGACATGCTGCTGACCAAGCAGTAGTCTGCCCTGAAAGCAGCAGATTATCTTCGCAGCCGCCGTCGCGTGAGGCGTTGATTTCCGGCCTTTTCTTGACGTGGCGCGGTTTCCGGATCTGTTGTGGCGGATTGGCATGGTTATTGCGCAAAACAGCGTCTTTCATGTGATTCAAGGGAGATTTCCATGCGTTTTCGTTTGTGTGCTGGCGGTTTGCTGGCCTTGCTGTTTTCCTCATTGCTTCAGGCTGCGTCGGTTGAGCGGGAGATTCCGGGAGTGGCGCGGGCTGGGACGCCCATTGAACTCATTCGGGAAGGCTTCGAGGGTACGGAAGGGCCGCTGGGTTTGCCGGATGGCAGTTTCATTTTCACCGAGACGCGGGCCAACCGCATCACGCGCATCACCGAGGATGGCCGCATCGCTACTTACTTGGAAGCTACCAACGGCGCGAACGGTTTGGGATTGAACGCTGCGGGCGAACTGGTTGCCGTGCAGACCGTTGCGCCGAAAGTCGGTGTGCTGTTGCCTGCGGACAAGGCGCGCGCGCTGGCGGAACGCTACGAGGGACTGCCATTCCAGCGCCCCAATGATCTCGTCGTGGGCCTGAAAGCGGGCATCTTCTTCACCGACCCCGGCCCCAACCCCAGTGCCGCCGCGCAGGAAGACAAAACGCCGCGAACCAAACCGGGCGTCTTTCGCATTCTGAATGGCAAGCTGGAGCGGGTCATCGAGGGCATCGAGCGCCCCAACGGCGTTCAGTTGAGTCCCGATGAGCGCACGCTCTACGTAGCCAACACCCTCGGCGAACATGTGCTCGCCTTCGCGCTCGCAGTCGACGGCAAGATCGGCCCGCGTCGCAACTTTGCGCGTTTGCAGGGCTGGACAAAGGGCGATAACGGTTTTTCCAGTGGCGCGGATGGTTTGGCCATCGATCAGGAAGGGCGGCTCTACGTTGCCTCTAACGCGGGCATTGAGATTTTTGACGCCAAGGGCAAGGCGCTGGGCGTGATCGCCTTGCCGCACAGGCCGCAGAATCTGGCCTTTGCCGGAAAGGACAAGAAGACCCTGTACATCGTCGGGCGCGGCGCGGCCTATCGCATTCGTCTCGATGCGGCCGGATTTTCCGGGCGCGCCAAGTAAAGTCAGGAGAGAACGCCGTGTCGCGGAAAAAAAGCAGTCGTCGAACATTCCTGAAAAAAGCCGGATATGCCGTGGCGGGCGTGGCGGCGGAGAGTATTTTGGCGAGTACGCTCGCGCCAAGTATCGCAAGTGCCCAAGCCCAAGGACAGCCGCAGCCCGCCGCGCATGACCACGGAAGCCACGCCGGTCATGGCGCGGCACCGAACATTCTGTTCATTCTCGCGGATGACCTGGGCTATGCCGACCTGAGCGTCTATGGGCAGACGGATTTCAAAACGCCGAACCTGGACCGGCTGGCGGCGGAAGGGGCGCGCTTCACACAAGCCTATTCCAATTCGGCGGTCTGCTCGGCCACCCGCTTCGCGCTCATCACCGGGCGCTACCAGTACCGGTTGCGCGGCGGGCTGGAAGAACCCCTGACGGGTGGCGGCGAACTGGGTTTGCCCCCGGAGCATCCGACCCTGCCTTCCCTCCTGAAGCAAGCCGGGTACGATACGGCGCTGATCGGCAAATGGCATCTGGGACAGCCGCCGAAGCACAGCCCCCTGAAGAGCGGTTATGATTATTTCTTCGGCAATCGCGGCGGCGCGGTGGATTATTTCACGCACAAGTCGGGTATCGGCGACAACGCGGCGGGCGACCTGTGGCAAGGCGACGTGCCCATCGAGCGGCTCGGCTACTACACGCACATCCTGGCCGACGAGGCTGTTCGTCATGTGCGCGGCAGGGCGGCTCAGCCCCGGCCTTTCTTCCTGTCGCTCCACTTCACCGCCCCGCACTGGCCCTGGGAAGGCCCAAATGACGAACACGTGGCGCGGGAAATCCGCAGCCTTTTCCATCAGGATGGCGGCAGCCTGAAAAAATACGCCGAAATCGTCACCGCCTTGGACGAAGCCGTGGGCCGGGTACTGCAAGCCTTGGAGGAAAGCGGCTTGAAGGACAATACCATTGTCGTGTTTTCCAGCGACAACGGCGGCGAGCGTTTTTCAAAGACCTGGCCTTTCATCGGCCAGAAGACCGAACTCCTGGAAGGTGGCATCCGGGTGCCCGCCCTGTTCCGCTGGCCGACGCGGGTCAAGCCGCAAGTGCTGGAGCAGGTTGCGATTACGGCGGATTGGCTCCCCACCCTGCTTGCGGCGGCGGGCGGCACACCGCATCCGGATTATCCGCCAGATGGAGAGAACATCCTGCCCGTGCTGGAAGGCAGACCGGCATATCCGCGTACCCTGTTCTGGCGCTACAAGACGCAGAGCCAGCGTGCCCTGCGGGACGGCAACCTGAAATACCTGAAGATCAACGACAATGAATTCCTGTTCGATGTTGCCGCCGACTCGCGCGAACGCGCCAATCTGAAGGAAAAACATCCGACGGAACTTGCGCGCCTGAAATCGCTCTGGGAAGAGCACAATGCGCGTTTCCTGCCGATCACGGCGGATGTTCGCTCGGCAGGCGCGTCCCCGGATGTTTCGGCTGACCGCTATGTTCCGGAACGCACAAGACGTTGACATTACAATGTCGCGTATGATTTCCCCTTCATCAACCTGAAAAGGAGTGGTTCATGTCTCGCCTTACCGCCCGGGATTTTCATCCCGAAGTACTGAAACTTTTCGATCTTTTTGTCCACGGCCTCATTCCGCGCCGGGAATTCCTGAAATCCGCCGCCAAGTATGCCGTGGCGGGCGTGACGGCGGAAGGCTTGCTCAACGCGCTGACGCCGCGCTTTGCCGAAGCCCAGCAGGTGAAACCCGATGATTCGCGCATCAAGACGCGCATTGTCGATTTTCCCTCCCCCAAGGGCTACGGCAAAGTACACGGCCTGCTCGCGCAACCGGCCAATGCCAAGGGCAAGCTGCCGGTCGTGCTGGTCGTGCATGAAAATCGCGGCCTGAATCCGCACATCGAGGACATCGCCCGGCGTCTGGCGCTCGACCAGTTCATCGCCTTTGCCCCGGACGCGCTCTTTCCCCTGGGCGGCTATCCCGGCGATGAGGATCAGGCGCGCGCGCTCTTTCCCAAACTGGATCAGGCCAAGACCCGCGAGGATTTCCTGGCGGCGGTCGCCGCGCTCGAACAATTGCCCGAAGGCAACGGTAAAGTTGGCGTCGTCGGCTTTTGCTACGGCGGCGGCATCTCCAATTTCCTGGCCACCCGCCTGCCGAAACTGGGCGCGGCGGTTCCCTTCTATGGCGCGCAGCCAGCCCCGGAAGACGCGGCAAAGATCAAGGTGCCGCTGCTCATCCACTACGCAGAAAACGACGAACGCATCAACGAGGGCTGGCCCGTGTATGAAACAGCCCTGAAAAAGGCGGGCGTCAAATACGAAGCCTATATCTACCCCGGCGTCCAGCACGGCTTCAACAACGACACCACGCCTCGCTATGACGAGGCCGCCGCCCGGCAAGCCTGGAAACGCACCGTCGATTTCTTCAACGCGCACCTGCGCGGATAACACCGCTTTCCCGATGTACCAACAACGAAAGGAGAACACATGCAACAATATTTTCGCAAGACATGCGGGGCGCTCGCGCTGCTTTGTCTTTCCACAGGCGCGCTGGCTCAGGAAGCGCCCAAACCCGAGCAGATCATCAAGTGGCGGCAATCCGTTTACCAGACGATCGGCTGGGAATGCGGACGCATCCGCATCAGCCTGGACAAGGGTTTTGAGCGCGAGGAAGTCAAGAAAGCGGCCGACGCCATCGCCGCGATTGCCAACAGCGGCTTGGGCGCGTTGTACGTGCCGGGGACGGACAAGGGCAAGGGCTGGCACGACACTACGCTGAAACCGGAATTTTTCAGCAACGCGGCCAAAGCCACGGAAATCGCCCGCAGCTTTGTGAAAGAAGCCAACGACTTCGCCCGGGTCGCGGCAACCGGCGACGCGGCAACGGTGAAAAGCCAATTCGGCAAGCTCACCCAAACCTGCAAATCCTGTCACGACGAGTTCCGGAAACGGGATTGACCCGTCTTCCTCACGGTCTCCAATCTATTTGCCATGTGCATTTCACGCACATGGCAAACTTGGGCTATCTTTCACGCGGCGGGTGATCAGTTTCGCTATGGGAGCAAGGCTTTCAGTTGCGTATCGTTCAGATCCAAATCCAAATCCAGAAAACGCTTGATGATGACATCCGGAGACAGAAGAATACTTCCGCCTTTGTGTGCCTTGCGCTTGTGCCCCAGGCCGGAACGCGACACTTCCGGGCAGAGAAACTCCCGCACCACCGCCAGCAGGTCATCGAGCGGCAGCAAGAAATGCTGGCGCAGATAGACAGCGATGCTCTCCTGAGCGCTGTTCATCGTCGTTTGCAGACGATGCGCCGTATGCGAGCGATCCATCGGATCCGTGCGATGCTTCCATTTCCGCACCGTGACGCGCCCGACGCCATAGCGTCGCGCCAAGGCGCTCACTCCTTCCGTGCTCGCGGCAATCTCCGCGCGCACCGCAGGCGTTGTCCGGGCATTCTTATGCAGACGAAGTTTCATCTTCTTCTCCTTTCCTTGTCTTGAGCGAATCTACCACTTCCCGCAACACCTCACGCGCAAAAAACAGCGGCCAGCGTGAAAATTGAATCGAATCATCCGGGATGCGACAGCTACCAAACCCAAATGCTCCCGGAAAAGGAGCTTCACGCAGCGGCGCTCGCCCTGCTCGCCGGTTTTGCCGGGCAACCCATCGCGCAAATCCGGGAAGTGCTGCGACGCGCAGAATTCTGGCTGGACGCCACAGCACAATTGGATACCGGCCCGTCTAGCGAGTTTCAGAAAGCCTGGTCAGAATTTCATGGACGTTCGTGATGCCGTTATTGTCATCGTCGTATGGGAACTGCTCAAGTGGCTGTTCTCCAGTGGAGGGTAAGCGATGCCCCGCGTAAAAGGACAGGGAAATCACGGCGAGGAAGCCATCCGCGCCGTGCGCGCCGCCTACGTCTTCGAGGCTGCCGCGCTCGATGTCGCCGCCGCCCGTCACAACATCCCCGAAGCCACCGCCCGGCGCTGGAAAACCGAAGCGCGTAAGGCCGGAGACGACTGGGACAAGGCCCGCGCCGCTCAATTCATGGCCGGAGGCGGCATCGAGGAGGTCGTGCGTCAGACGCTGGCCGTCGTTGTGCGCCAGGTGCAGGCGACCGTCGAAGCCATCCAGAACGATCCCGACATGCCCCCCGGCGACCGTGTGCAGAACCTCGCCAGCCTCGCCGACGCCTACAACAAACTGATCGCCGCATCGCGCCGGGTGATGCCCGAAACCGACCGGCTGGCGGTCGCAATGGATGTGCTCCGCCGCTTCGCCGAGTACGTCTCCACCAAGAAACCCGCCTTGGCCGCCGAGTTCATCGACATGATCGAACCCTTCGGCGAGGCGCTCGAGAAGGAGTATCGCTGATGCCGCTCTACGTCTCCGTTGATGATAAGCAGGTGCTGGAAGTGCTGCAACGCATCGCCGAACGCTTCCAGCCCAAACAGATGCGCCCGGCAATGATGCAGATCGGCGAGAAGCTCCTCGCATCCACCAAAAAACGCTTCGACATGGCCGTCGCGCCGGATGGAACACCCTGGGCGCCCATCAAGCCGGGGACGATCCTCGCGCGCATCCCCCCGCGCGGCTTTCGGGCGATGGATCAAGTAACGTGCAAAGGATCAAATAGAGCGCTAGCCCACACATGCCACCCGCGCAAAAGGACCTCGATCCCGGCAGGAAGCCCGTATCCTCCAGTTTTCGCCAACAACGCGCAAGCGACAAACGACATAACAATGTAGCAAAGTCAACAGCGATGTTGGATACTGGCGACAAAGCGAGGCATGCGCAATCGGGAGATCAGCTTTCTCCGGTTTTGAATGGCTTTTCCGCCCGAAGGGCAACTGCTGTCCGCAGGACGCAGGACGACTTCAGGGGGTGGGGACGATCAGGGCGGCGGGGTGTGCTTCTCTGGTTTGTGAAGGCTTTTTGGCGCGAAGCGCCACATTGCCGTCCGCCAGGACATGTCCTTCCACGAACCAGCGCACAGCGAGGGGATAGATGCGGTGTTCCTCGGCCAATACGCGCGCCGCCAAACGGTCTTCGTCATCGTCGTCCTGCACCGGCACGGCGGCCTGGATCACGATGGGGCCGCGGTCAAGCGCCGGGGTGACGAAATGCACCGTGCAGCCGTGGATGCGCACACCTTCTTCCAGCGCGCGCCGGTGCGTGTGCAGGCCGGGAAAGGCAGGCAGGAGCGAAGGGTGGATGTTGAGCAGCCGTCCCGCAAAACACTGCACAAACGTTTCCGGAAGAATGCGCATGAAACCAGCCAGCACAACCAGATCCGGCGCATGGGCCTGAACGGCGGCCAGGAGCGCGGCATCAAAGGCCGAACGTTCGGAATAGGCGCGGTGATCGACAACCTGGGTGGCGATTCCCGCCGCCGCCGCGATAGACAAACCCTTGGCTTCGGGCGTGTTGGCCAGCACGGCGACAATCTGCGCGCCCGGCAGTTCTCCGGCGCGTTCGGCGCGCAGAAGCGCCTCCATGTTGCTGCCGCGCCCGGAGATCAGGATGACGATTCGTTTCATTTGAGTGCCCCGACGGGAAGGAAGAGGGAAGTGGCGAGCGATTGCGCTGCCCGGCTCACCAGGCGACCGGTCTGATCTTCGATGATGCGGGCGGCGAGATCGAGCAGGCCGATGACGCGACCAAACTCGCGTTCAAAGGAAAGGTTCTGGCCCTCGGCATTGATTTCGTTGGCGAGAAGCAGCGGTTCCCCGGCGGCGTTTTTGGCGCTCGCAAGTTTCCAGAGCGCGATCTCCATGTTGCGGGCCGCATTGTGGAACTTCTGCGCGCTCAGGGAATCCAGCACGAAGAATTCCTCTTTCCCCTCGCAGGCGGCGTCGACCATCGTGACGAGGCCGTAGACGAGCGCTGCTACGCGGTCGCCGGGATAGCCGGGATCGAAGGCCATGAGCGCCGCCTCGCCTTCCACCTTGCCGTCCAACCCGGCGGGCGGCGCGGCGCGAAAGGCGACGAGGCGGGTGAGCGCCGTATCCCGGTCAAGTACGCCGGACTTCCGCCATTCACGCGGATTGCGTCGGTAGAGCTTGTCAGCGATGAGGAAGAGGCTCGCCAGCGCCTGCGTGCGGATGGCATCGAGAACGCGGTCGATATCGGTCTTGAACAGGTACTTGGGATCAACGCGGGTTTCGGTGCGGCCTTCCGTATCCCGGTGGGCCGCGCACCCGGTGAGCGCGGCCAGGAAGAGCGCCGCGCCCGTCTTGCAGATCATGCGTCGGCGCATGAAGCCTTCCGGGTCCTGAGGTAGCCGATGAGCGCGGGCAGGAGGGAGAAGACGACGATGCCCAGGATCATGAAAGAGAGGTTTTTCTGAATCCAGGGCCGGTTGCCGAACCAATAACCCAGGAAGGTGAGCGAGAACACCCAGGAGAGGCCCCCGATCAGGTTGAAGAAGAGGAAGCGCCCGTAGGTCATGGCGCCGATCCCCGCCACAAAGGGCGCGAAGGTGCGGATCAGGGGCAGGAAACGGGAAAGCACGATGGTCTTGCCGCCGTGTCGTTCGTAGAAGGCGTGTGTTTTCAGGAGCGCCGTGCGGTTGAAGATGCGCGATTGCCGCCACTGGAACACGCGCGGGCCAAGATAGCGCCCGATCTGGTAATTGACGAGGTTCCCCAGGAAGGCGGCTGCCGAAAGAAGCCCGACCAAAGGCCAGATTTCCAGCCCGCCGGCGCTGCCCAGCGCTGCCAGCGTCCCGGCCACGAAGAGCAGCGAATCGCCCGGCAGGAAGGGAAAGACGACAAAGCCCGTTTCGGCGAAGATGATGAAGAACAGGATGACGTACACCCATCCGCCATACTGCGCGATCAGGTTTTGGAGATGCACATCCAGATGCAGGACGAGATCAAGGACGAAGGTCAGGAACTCCATGGAAAACTCGGCAAAGGATCAGGTTGTCTATTCTAGCCTGCATTTCCTGCCACAGGATATACAGCGCCTCCCGAAACCAAGAAGAAAATCATTTTGCGAGAACAGCCCGAAACAGTCCTGGGTCTTGGCAGACGGCGATGGCCCTGCGGGCGGCCGCGATACCGCTGGGTAAACCTCTCGCCCCCCGTTGGAGGGCGAGGGGATTGATATGGGCGCGTTCGCGCCGAAAGATGGCGGTGGATTGCCACGGCGCTTCGCGCCTCGCAATGACGGGGCGGGGGGCGGGCGGATGAAACACACGCCCTGCCGTCTGAAGACTGTGCCTCATTGTCTGAAGACAACGCCTCATTGTCTGGAGACAACACCTTGCGGAAACGCCATTTTCCGGCGCAATCCGCGCTTTTTCCCTTTTGTTTCACTCATCCAAAGGAGTTCAGCATGACCCAAAGAACCGACTGGCTACCCGGCAAGCGTGAGGCGCAAATCGCGCTTAGCGAGAACTGGCAAACCATCCTGACCACGGCCAAGGTTTCCGCGTGGAATATCCCCGCAGCGGAAGTGACCGCCCTCCGAAATCTCACCACCGCCGCCGAGGCCGCATTGGCCCTGGCGCAGAGCACCGCCCGAACGGTCGTTGTGACGGCACAGGCAAAAACCGCTTTCGCCGCGCTCGTTGAAAAAATACGCTTTTTCAAAAGCCGTTACTTTGTCGTCCCGCCGCTCACCGACACCGACCTGATTTCCCTGGGACTGAAGCCGCATGACACCAAGCCCACCCCGATTTCACCGCCGCCTTTGCCGCCTATCAGTCGCCGAATCACGGCAGGGATGACATGCTGGCGAAACAGACGGCGCGCGAGGCGCTGGAACACGTCTGCCGCCAGTATTACAGCGCCTGGATCAGCAACAATCCGCATGTTTCCGAGGTGGATCGCAACGAGTTGCGCGTGCCGATCAAGAG
>JAISLJ010000027.1 GCA_031290955.1 Zoogloeaceae bacterium
GTCCGCCGCCGCATGCCAATTGCCTACGGGCTACGCCCTCCGGCAATTGGCATACGGCACAAAAAAGCGGACAATTTGAAAATCATGAAAGCGGACAGATTCAAAAGCTCGTAACAGGCTCGGGAAGATTGTGTGTCAGGCGTGTTCACAGTAACCAAATATCGACGAAAAACCGCCGACCGTATCCCGCAATCTCGCGCTTCCTTGCTTGACTTCGTCCAAAAAAGCCAAATGCGATGGCCCTGATGCTTCCTGCCGCGCTTGCCCTTCCCTCCGATGAAGCCGTACACTCTTTCGTTTTCCGTTTTCTGCCTTCCACTTTCCGAAACCATGAACGCTCTTTCTCCCGAAGCCGTGCTGGCGGTCATTGCGGCCATCCGGACACATTTCGCGGCACGGCTTGCGGGGTTGCTGCCATCCGCGGAATCCACGTCATCCACGCCGTCCGCAGGACTTGCGGCGGAACTTGCAAAGGTCCTGCATCTTCTGGCGAACGTGGATTTTTCCCGGCCCGACGCGCAGCGCCTGCAAGCCAGCGGCCATCCAGTCATTCGGCAATTACAGGATGTCGGCGCGCAGGAATTTCCTGCGGATGTCCGGCCCATCGCGCAGGCCGTCCTGCCCTGCCTTGACCAACTGCCCTGGCGCTACAGCTACGCGCCCCGCCCCGACGCGCCGGACATTGGCACGCGCATGGCCTGGGCGGAACTGGTCGGCCCCATCGCGCCCTTCCGGAGCCGGGAAGTCTGCCTGGGCCTTACCGCCATCGGCCCCGGCCTCCTCTATCCCCTGCATTACCATCCGGCGGTGGAAACCTATCTCGTGCTCTGCGGCACGGCGGACTGGACTGCCGACGGCATTACCCGCCAACACCCGCCGGGCACATTGATCCTGCATCCCGCCAACATCATCCACGCCATGCGGGCAAACGCTACGCCCCTCCTCGCCGCCTACGCCTGGACCGGCGACGTGGAAACGCTTTCGGCGTATGTCGGGGATTGAGTGGCGGATTGCGTCTTGGCGCGTTTCCTTGCCGCTGCGTTTTTGTGTCACGCGGGCAGGACGTTGCTCATTTTGTCTCCGACCACATTTCGCGCAATGCCATTGGCCAAGCGCTGGAGGGCACGATCATCACATGGCCGGGGCAGGCGTCGCTGAGCAGGAGCGGCAGCACATTGCGCGTCAAATACCCGTGTGGCAGATGCGCGCGCAGCACCCACAACGTGGAGATGCGCAGGGTTTCGGGCAGGCGCTCGGGCAAACCCGGCGCGGGCGCAAGCGAGGCGGGCACCGGCCAGCCAAAAACGCGCTGGGTTTGCGCGTTCAGGTAGTTCGCGCACCTGCACAGGGCATCGTCAGCCTGTGGCGGCAATTGCTGGCGCAGGGCGAACAGGGCTTGCGCGACAGATGTCAGCGCGTTGGGTTGTACGCTGCCGTCAATGCTGTAGACCACTTCGGCGGGAAGATCGCGCGAACCGGGTTGCAGCAGGTCGCCATTGGCCTGGATCAGAGCGCCCCAGACCACCCGCCCTGTGCGCAGCAGGGTGGGAAAGTTGCAGATGGATTCGATCAGCGGATCCTGGGTGAGGCCCAGTTCGGCGGCCCTCTTCATTTTCCGCGCCTCATTTTCGGCATCGGGCAGGGCGCTTTGCCAGGCGGCGGGATCGAAGTCGGCACAGGAGATGACGCCCGCCTTCCGGCGCTCCGCCCGCTCTTCGGCCAGGATCGCCTCCCAAGGGAAGGGCGGCAGGGCGGCGTGACGGGCGGCGAGATGATCCTGGTCTTCCTCGTGGACATAACAGGCTTGCCAGAGGCCATCCGCCGATCCGGGCGTCAGGCCGGGTGTTCCGGCAGCGCGCAGGCGCGAGAACAGGCCCGCGCGCAGGCGCTCCCGGATTTCCGCGTCGTCCGTGGAACATTCCAGCAGGCGGAAATCGTGCAGCGCCAGTTTCCTGTCCTGCGCGCCCGGCCAGTAGGGCAAGGCAAGCTGCACGCGCAGCGGCGCCTCGCCGGATGCTTCCGCCTCGCGCCGGGGAAGAAAGCGGCCCAGCACAGCGCGCAATGGTGTTGCCGCGCTTGCGTCCGGATGGCAAATCCCTTCCAGCACCAGGGCATCGCTGCGAAATTCGGGCAGACCGATGAAGCCATCGTAGGCGAGCGCCTGCGCGATGCCGTTTTCTGGGTCTTCCATGCGCTGCCGCGCAACTTCGATGCCTTCATTGCCAGCGAACATCAGGTCCGTCACCAGCCCCTTGCCGTTGGCCTGCTGTTGCAAAAGCTGTGGCGGAAACGGGCGGCCCGTGGCCATGTGCACTTCAATGCACAAACGCGCCGAATCGCCCAAGGCCACACCCAAGCGCCAGCCTGGGTCTTTCCCCGCCGCGGCGCTCGCCTCCGGACCGGGATCGGAGAGCACGGGAACACCGACCGCGCGGCGCATAAATTGCTCTGTCCCCGCCACGGCGCTGCCCGGAGGATCGTTGAACAACGCGGAACACAGGAAACCCAGCGGGAACAACAAGCCTTCGCCTTCAAGCTCGCAGACAAGCGAGGTCACAAAATTCTCCGGGAATGTTTGCGCAATCCCTTGCTCGGCGCACAGAGCCTTGAGTCCCGCGTAATCAAGCCAGCGCGCCCGCGTGCCCCGGTAGCGGGCAACCGCCTCGCCGATCATGCAGGCCAGCAGATGCAGGAAAACACGGTTTCCCGGCGTGGCGAGGAAGGTTTCAGGCTGGGGCGCGAGCTTCCTGCGCAGCCGCTGCAAGAGAACATCCACGCGGGCAATGGCTTTGGGCGTGTAGTCGAAATCCAGTTGCCCGAGTTCCTCGGAAAAGGCGGGCGTCTCCGGCAACAGCAGCCTGGCGTGAAAACGCGCCAGCAAGGTATGGGCAAGATGGTTGTGATCCTGGACGCTCATTTTGTTTCCCCTGCCGGAGAGATAAGGATCGAGCATTGTAGCCCGGATGGAAGATTGCAGATGGGAAAATGTTTGGCGCGGGGAATGCCCTGGAATTTCGGCGGCGCAAGCGGAAAGGACATTGCGCCGATAAACGCCGATGGATTGCCGCGCTGCGCTCGCAATGACGACAAGGTGGGGGGAGCATCCTGCTCCCCCTTGGGATGGAAAGGGCGGCAGGATGCCGCCCCTGCGGAGACCGCGTAGGGGCAGGCCCCTGTGCCTGCCCGCGACCACGCAACGCCCGCCCACTGTGCAACACGCCAAATCTTCGTCATGGCGAAGAAGGAAACGCGAGGCGTCCCAACCCTCGTCATTGCGAGGCGCAAAGCGCCGTGGCAATCCACGCCTCCTTTCCGCAGCAGAAGCGCCCAAGGGAACGCCCGCCACCTCGCGGCATCCTGACCGCCTTCCTGCAAGCCGTGCTGCCGCTGCCGAAGGAGGAATACGCGGAAGCGTCCGCGCGAAGGCTTGACAGAAGCAGGGGAAGGCCTGCGCGGTTTGCCCTGTTGTGGAATGCGGCTGGCAATCCCCGGACAGATTAGCTTGCGAACCACGCGCCGATTCTGAACAGCGCGGCCTGTCCGGACAAAGCCAGAATCAGCGGCCAGCGCGGCGGCGCGGTCATCTGGCGCAGGCGGTCGTTAATCCGCTCCGCGAGCATTTTTTGTTCATCCGCCGCCTCCGTTTGCGCGGCCCAGTCGGCCAGCAGGTCGGCCCACGGCAGTCGCCGCAGCGCAAAACGCGCCGCCCGGCGAAGCCAGACATTTTGTCCGTCAGCAACGGATTCCAGCGCCTGCATGAGATTGGCTTCCGAAACCAGGTTTCCCGCGCCGCGCAGGGTTTCGCGCGTGCGCGGCAGGGCAGCCAGACGTGCCAGCATCGTGCCCGCCAGCCGGTCGGCAAGCGGGGCGCTACAGGCCAGCAGGATTGTTTGCAGGGTGTGGCGCCAAGCGTAGAAGAAACCGAGCGCGCCATACACGAAAGAATAGAGCGCCAGCAACAGAAAAACCAGAATTTCGGGAAAGAAAATCAGGGCAATAACCGCCCCAAAACCGCCAGTATGCGCGGCAACAGGCGCGGACTGTCCGTCGGCAAGCACCAGATGCATGTACGCAAAACAGACGCCCAGTGTCCACAAAAAGGAAAGCAGGATGCCTCCCAGCAATCTCCCCAAAAACACGCCCCCGGCTTTCAAGCCCGTGCGCGCAACTGACTGCGCCATGCCCATAACATTTCCTCCAGTGAAAAACCATTGCAACGCCGGATGGTACCAGAACCGCGCTGCCGCTTGCGGTGACCTTCCGGGCACGTCAACCGTCATTGCAAGCGCAGCAAAACAACAATCCACGCGCCGTTTGGATTGCCATGGGAAAATGCCTCGCAATGACGATGATTTATCGTTTTCTGATTCCTCATGCCTACCCCTTGATTATGGCGTGGGAAGGAATGATTCAGCGCCGCCTTGCAAAGTCGGGGAATTTTTTCATCCGCCAGAATCCGCATACCCAAATGATTGTGGTGTGGACAGCCTCCCGAATGCGCTTCATGGCACGGATTCCTTGACGGCAGGAACGGGACAGGGAATTTCGAGCGTCTTCGACCATTGCCGCCATTGCTCATCCGTATCCCTGAAATTCACAACGATGATGCCTTCCATGCAATTGATCCGCATGTTTTCCGCGTAGAAAAGCCGTCCTGGCGCGTAGCTTATCAAATCATAACGCCAGCCGGATTGGTGTTGCTCCAGAAACGCGACCAGTTTTTCCCGATCCGCCGCGTCAAGGCGGACTTCGCTTCCTCGCCTGCCTCCGCTATATTCCACATACATGATCTCGCCTTGCGGAAACAGTTTCATCGGAAAATCCGTCTCGCAAAAGGCGGAAAACAGCAGACACAGCGTCAACATACGCCTGCCCATAGATCGCGCCAAACGCCCAAAAGAAATGCCAAAAGGGAAAGCGGGGCATTTGGATAGAACTGCGCGCC
>JAISLJ010000028.1 GCA_031290955.1 Zoogloeaceae bacterium
CGAGGCGCGTTTTTGCCAGTGGTAAACGAAAACTTCGTGCGCAGATCAATCTTGAGCTTCGCCAAGCTTTTCATCACCTTTTTCCAGTCGGTTTGCGGCGCGGTTTGCCAGATCAGCGCCGCTTCTTCGTCCTTGCCAATGGCGTGCGGCCAGTCGCGGTCGAGGCATTCGTTCCAATTTCGCAAGGGAAGCGTTCCGGTCAATAATGCATTGTTTTCCGGTATCAGCGAAAAACTTCCCCAGCCGTTGCGGCTACGCCCGCCCAGGACGCCGTAGCGATCCATCAGCCAGAGCGCCTGTTCCAGAAGCGCGCCATGATTTTCCAGGTAGGCCAGACGCAATTCGGCGTACTCACCCGCCTGAATGGCGGCATTGGCTTTGAGTTGGGGCGTTTTTTCGCCTTTGGGCAGGGTAATCGGCCCATAGCCCGAATACAGCCCGGCATCAACCGGCATGGACACTTCTGGATGCCTGATTTTGTCCAGGGTTTCCCATTTTTTCAGTTTTCCTTCGTCCCACCTGTCCAGTCGCAAGCGCACGAGACTCCTGCTTGCGCCCTCGTTGTCCGCATGACCGAACAGCGCGGCTTCTTCGGAGCGCATGGCGGAAATATCAACGAAAAACCCGGCTTGCGCCGCGTAGGCCACGCGCCACCATTGTCTGAGCAACGCCTTGATCGGCGGCGTGCGCCAGACGCCTTTCCATTCGGCGTTGCCCAAAAAGGCGGGCGTCGAGAATTTCAGTACATGGCTGCTTGTCTTCACACGATTTTCCTTCCTTTGCATAGGAATGGAGCATAACCGAAAAACAGGCGCGTGGTCGTCTGGCAAACTTGCCAGCGGCAAAAAACGCGATTGACTGTGTCGCGCCAATGGCTTTGAAAAACTTTCCTCGGATTCCATCGCAATATGATAAACGCGACTATGCGAGAAGGGCTTGTTCAGGAGTTCCTTGAATCATGGTATGCTCAACACCCTGAATTGTTCGTCACAGAAGTCTATAACGATACGGAACGCGACAGAAACGGGGATTCCGCATGCACATCATTCGCGCGTTTTGCCGTCGCTTGCGTTTCTGGGCATTGTTTGTTGTGGTGTGTCTGGGAACCTTGCTGGTGCTGGATCATCTGTATCCGCCGCCTGTGCCGGGGCGGGATTCGCCGCGGGCCTTGCTGGTTCTCGCCCGTGACGCAACCCCCTTGCGCGCCTTTCCGGATCAGGATCACGTCTGGCGGCATCCGGTGCGGCTTGATGAGGTTTCGCCCCAATATCTGGAGGCGCTGGTGCGCTACGAGGACAAGACCTTCTACTGGCATCCCGGCGTCAATCCGCTGGCGCTCCTGCGCGCTGCCTGGCAACGGCTGTGGCATGGACGCATCGTCTCCGGCGGTTCGACGCTCACCATGCAGGTGGCGCGCATTCTGGAGCCGATCCCGCGCACGCCAACCGGCAAGCTGAAGCAAATCCTGCGCGCCCTGCAACTGGAATGGCGTTATTCCAAGGCGGAAATTCTCACCCTTTACCTCAATTACGCGCCGATGGGCGGTGTGCTGGAAGGCGTGGAGGCCGCGAGCCGCGCCTATCTGGGGAAATCCGCCCGTCACCTGAGCCATGCCGAGGCAGCCTTGCTCGCGGTGCTGCCGCAAGCGCCGTCGCGCTATCGTCCTGACCGTCATCCCGCGCAGGCGCGCGAGGCGCGGGACAAGGTGCTGACGCGGATGCGGACAACCTGGACAGAAGCGGAGATCGCCGACGCCCTTTCCGAACCCTTGTATGCGCAGACCATCCGCGAACCGTTGCGCGCCCCGCTGCTCGCCGAACGTCTGCGGCGCGAAGCCACCACACAAAAACCCCGCATCGACACCACCATCGACGCCACCTTGCAAGAAACAGTGGAACTCCTGCTTGCCGACCGCGCCAAAAACCTGCCGCCCAAGGTTTCCATCGCGGCGCTGGTCATGGAGAATGCCTCGCTGGAAGTCCTCGCCTATGCGGGATCAGCGGATTTCAATGATGACGCGCGTTTTGGTCATGTCGACATGGTCCAGGCGTCGCGCTCCCCCGGTTCCACTTTGAAACCCTTTCTTTATGGCTTGGCGCTCGACGCGGGATTGATCCATTCCGAATCGTTGCTTGCCGATGTGCCGCAATCGTTTTCTGGCTACCAGCCGGGGAATTTCCAGCAATCGTTCCACGGCCCGGTCAGTGTTTCGGAGGCGCTCGTCAAATCCCTGAACGTGCCTGCCGTGGAAGTGCTGGAGCGTCTGGAACCGGCGCGTTTCGTTGCCCTGCTGCGACGCGGCGGCCTGAAACTCCGTTTCCCACGCGGAGCCGCGCCTAATCTCGCCGTGATTCTGGGCGGCGCGGGAACCCGGCTGGAAGACCTGGTTGGGGCCTATTCGGCGCTGGCGCGAGGCGGTCTGGCTGGAACGCCGCGCCTTACGCCCGACGCGCCGCGGGAAGAGCGGCGGATGCTCTCGGCGGGCGCGGCCTTCATCATCCGCGACATTCTCGAATCCGGCGGCCCGATGGGGCGGGCGCTGGAAACCGGGTCTGGACAAAAGCGGGGCATCGCCTGGAAAACGGGCACCAGCTTCGGCTTCCGGGATGCCTGGTCGATCGGTGTTTCGGATCGCCACACGGTAGGCGTGTGGGTGGGACGTCCGGATGGCACGCCCAATCCGGGGTTTTTCGGGGCCAATGTTGCCGCGCCCCTCCTGGTGGATCTCTTTGCCGCGCTGAATGCCCGTGCCGGAAACCACCAGCCGCCGCCCACGGTGCGACAGGAGGCGATCTGCTGGCCGCTGGGGCGACGCGCGGCAAGCACTGCGCCGGAACTTTGTCATCAAAAACGCTTGGCCTGGCTTCTGGACGACGCCGCGCCGCCCACCTTTCCGGACCGTCTGCGACCCGGTACTGCCCAGTATCCGGTCGAAACCGATCCCGGAAGTGGTCGCCGGGTGCGTTCCGATTGCTTCCCCGGCGAACGGAGCCAGCGGGAAATCGCCCGCTGGCCCGCCACGCTGGAACCCTGGCTCACCCCGAACCTGCGCCAGAGCGCCTCACCGCCACCCTGGCACCCCGCCTGTGCCGGACAGAGGGAGCCGGAAAGTGGTCTTGCGATCATCGGTCTTGCCGATGGCGCGATTCTGCGCCGCTCCAGCGCCGGAAACGCGCCCTTGATTCGCCTGGAGGTGCGGGGCAAGACGGAAGGCGAAGTCATCTGGCTCGTCAATGGCAAACAGGAAGCCCGCCACCCCGCTCGGACAAGTTTTACCCATCGCCTGGAAACTCCCGGTCGCTACGACATCACCGCGATGGACGAATCCGGCCACTACGACCGCCTGAGTTTGCGTTTCCGGTAGTCAGGGAACAGATGTCCCATTTCATGTGATCATATTCCCCGACGCAGATATTGACAAAATCCAGAATACGCAAGAAGGCGGGCTGTTATGTTTTCATCCGGCTGTAGCGGGGCAGGCGGGCGGAAAGGTATTCCATCTGATCGGCGAGAATGTGCCTTCCACTCAAGATGAAATGCTCGAAGCGGCAGGGTTCGTAAGGCACGAACAACAAGGGCATGCCCGCTTCCTCCGGTGTCCGGCAGGCTTTCCTGATGTTGCAGTGCCAGCAGGCCGTCACGACATTGCTCCACACATCCAGGCCGCCCCGCGCCTTGGGCACGATGTGGTCGCGCGTCAGCATCCGACGCTCAAAGCGTTCACCACAATAGGCGCAGATGGATTTGTCGCGGCGAAACAGCAGTTCGTTATCGTGACTGAGCGGCAAGGGTTGCAGATGGCGTGTCATGGCCTCGCTGCGGGCAAGCGCGATGACCGGATGCAGGCTGATCCGGCTCCGCTCGCCAGCGCGGTTTACACCACCGTGGAAGACCAGCTCACAGCGGCCCACCGTCCAGGCAATCTTGCCACAGGCGGCATAGGTAATGGCCCGCTCGATATCCAGCCAGCGAAATGGATTTCCGGCAATGTCCAGTGCAAGGATCTGCATTTCTTCCCCTTGTGCGGAAAAACGTCCCCAAAACACGAAAAACATCACAATACCGCGCCCGGACGATTCAGGGAAGCCCTTTTTCGGAAGAAGGGAAAGACAAGGGAGAGGCAAGGGACAAAAAAGCCAGCGGCGCTTCGCAAAGCCACGCAGAGGGTGGCCCGAAGGGTCGGGTGAGGGCATCCTCCATGCGGAGCGCAGCGACGGTAATTTCTTCCACCCTTTCCGCATCAGAAGCGCCGTATTGCGGACATCCTGAAGACCCATCATTTCATGAGCGGCGAAGACCTTGAACAAACCCTGCTCCGATATGCCATGCTCTACAACGAACACTTGCCCCAAGCCGCCCTCAACAGCAAAACTCCTCTGGACGCCATGAACATCTGGTATGCTTCCCACCCGCAACTCTTCCTTCATCCGCCAGAATCAAATCGTCCGGGATGCGACACATACCCCTTTCCATCCTTGGAACGCCTCACGCGAAGAAGCGGGGTGTGGATTGCCACCGAACTGGAAATGGAGATTCGGCTTGACGCCGAGGAACGCGAGGAACGCGAGGAACGCGAGGTAGAAGAGGCGGAAAGGGCGGAAATCGGGGAAGAGTGAAAAGAAAACGCTGTTACGAGCTTTTGAATCTGTCCGCTTTCATGATTTTCAAATTGTCCGCTTTTTTGTGCCGTATGCCAATTGCCGGAGGGCGTAGCCCGTAGGCAATTGGCATGCGGCGGCGGAC
>JAISLJ010000029.1 GCA_031290955.1 Zoogloeaceae bacterium
GTGGTTTCCGATTGCCCCACGCCCACGGTTTCCACGAGGATCACATCGAATCCGGCGGCCTCGCAGAGCAGCATGGCCTCGCGTGTTTTTTCCGCGACGCCGCCCAGGCTGCCCGCCGAGGGCGAGGGACGGATAAAGGCTTCCTCGCGCTGGCAGAGCGTTTCCATGCGCGTCTTGTCGCCCAGGATGGAGCCGCCCGTGACCGAGGAGGAAGGATCCACCGCCAGCACCGCGAGCCGATAGCCCTGGTCGATGATGCAATTGCCCAGCGCCTCAATGAAGGTGGACTTGCCCGCCCCCGGCGCGCCGGAGATACCGACGCGGATCGACTTGCCGGTCGCGGGCAGGAGCGCGTTCAACAGCGCCCGTGCCCGCGCCTGATGATCGGGCCGGGTCGATTCGATCAAGGTAATCGCCTTGGCCAGCGCCCGCCTTTGCCCGGCAAGGAGGCGCTCGGCCAGAAGGCGGTCGGCCTGGGGCAACAGGGGAAAAAGATTGTTCATGATCGGCTGGCGTATATGAGTTGGCAAAACATTCAGAATATGGAAGGAATGAGTAGCAAGAACGCGAGAAAATTCCACAAAACGACAGAGCAGGACAAAAATCGTTGCCCCAATAAATATGGGATGGATTTTTTCTGCCTTCTAGGTTGTCGCGTTCCATCCGATTTTAATTGCATGAAACGTGACAGATACTTTCTACACAGAATAAAGGCCAGCTACGAAGCGGAATAGAAATACACGGAACCGTCAGACCCCTCTCCCCCATCGGGGGCGAGAGATTTTGACAGCAGTATCATCGCCGTCCAGTCTTGGCGGACGGCGATGAAAAACTCTCCACTCAGAGGGTTTGTCAAGGCTCTTTCGGCGCGAAGCGCCGCATTGCCGTCCGCCGGGACACTCAGAAGGGCAGACTGCCCAGGGCGGAGAGTGGGTTGCCTTCCACGGGCTTGCCGTTGAGCGTGACCGTTTCGCCCTGCATGTGCAGGGCGATCGTCAGCTTGCCATCCTTGTCGGCTACGTAACCGGTCTCTGTCAATTCGGCAATTTTCTGTTCGACTCCGGAAGCAACGAGCTGCTCAAGCGCTGCGCCCTCTTCTGTGCCGCCCTGTTCCTCGGTCAGTTCCTCGCGTACCTTCTTGCTGAATTCCTGAACGAGGAGCGCGCGCGTGACGCCCAGATCCGCATCCAGGACAAGATCCGTCTGCGGATTGAACTGTTCCGGATTTTCCCCGGCATAGCTCAGGCGCGCATTCAGCAGAATGCTGCCTGCCCCAAGCTTGACGCTGGAATCCCTGATCGCCAGAACCGGCTTGCGACGCAGGATGGCGGCGCGGTGTTGCAGGGCGACCCTGGAGAACGTCTCGAACGAATCCTCCCCCGGTAGCGCGGATTCGAATGAGGCGAAGAGCGCATCGAGCGCGTCCGCATCCAGTTTTTCGAAGGCGACCGTCAGAGAGGCTGCATCAATGGTCGTGTCGTTGGCAAGGATCTTTCCGATCTCATACTTGGCGACCAGATCAACCGCGCCATCCGTTTCGCGCACATCGGTGGAAATTTTCAGGTTTTCCACTGCGAGATTCTTCTCCGCCTCCTTGTAGATGAACTTGTCTACGCTCGCTTCCGACAGCCCGGTATAGAAGCTGCGTCCATTGGCCCGCGCCGAGTCCCCCTTGCCGCGCAAATGGCCTACTTCCACATGCCTGTACCCGTCCTGCACGGAAAGGCCAGGCGCGTCCAGTGACCAGACTCCGCTGAAGCTGCCGCTCCTGACACTGCCCGTGCTCGTATACTCCCCGCTGATGCCCTCCCACTTGATCTCCGTTTCCCCTGCCTTGCCCGTAAAACGTGGCGATTCAAGGCGACCGGAAGCATTGCCCGTCCAACCGATAACGGCATCGATGACCAGCGGCGATTTCCCGGCAAGGGGATCTTCCCCAAACACGGCGCGCAGCCCCGCAGCCACTTCCTGCGGCACTTCCAGTTCGGAGCGAACACTCCCCAGGGCAAATCCCGCAGCCAGGCCGTGCCGGATTTCTTCCTTGAACACCAGCGTAACGGGAGTCCCCGAACCCGCCACAAAATTGATTTTCATCTGCGCCGTTGCGCCGAAAATCCCTGCCTCATAGTTTTCCACCTGGATGTTGACCTTGAGATCCCGTGTGGAGGGATTCTTCCGGAATTCCTGGTTTGCCCACTCTACTCCTGCCAGGTACTTCGACTTGAAGGTAAGGCCACTCACATAATGACCGCCCAGCACCAGAACCACCAGCACAACAAGCCCCACAAGGGCGACTTTCAACGACTTGCTCATACAACGCTCCTTGAAACCTCAACAATGCCCTATCGTCAAAATGAAATCCGGACAGGCATTCCGGGTTTCATGCGGGGCATCCGGCCCATCCGGACACCTCTGATCAAAATTTTTCCCTCACAAAGCCTTGAGAAGATCCGCGACAGCGGCGCGTTCGTCTTCCAGTTCCTTCAGGGTGGCGGCGATTTTTCCCTTGGAATACTCGTCGAGTTCCAGGCCGCGGATAAGCGAGAAACTGCCGTTCTCGCACTTGCACGGCAGGCCGAACACCAGCCCTTCGGGAATGCCATAGCCGTTGTCGGCGGGCGCGGGAATGCCCATCGTCACCCAGTCGGAGGAACCCAGCGCCCAGTCGTGGATATGGTCGATGGCGGCGTTGGCAGCGGAGGCGGCGGAAGAAAGACCACGCGCGTCGATGATCGCCGCGCCGCGTTTGCCGACGGTGGGCAGGAAGACATCGTTGTTCCAGGCCGCATCGTTGATGAGCGTCTTCACGCTATCGCCATTGGCGGTGACGAAACGGTAATCGGCATACATGGAAGGCGAATGATTGCCCCAGACCACCAATTGCTTGAGCGAGGAAACCGGACGACCGGATTTTTGCGCCAGTTGCGTGAGCGCCCGGTTGTGGTCGAGACGCAACATGCCATGATAGTTGGCAGGATTGGTGCGCCCCACCTTGATGGCGGCGGCACGGGCGATGTAGGCATTGGTGTTGCAGGGATTGCCGACCACCAGCACCTTCACGTCTTCCTTCGCGTGTTCGGCGATAGCCTTGCCCTGCACGGTGAAGATTGCGCCATTCTCCTTCAGGAGATCGGCGCGTTCCATGCCGGGGCCGCGTGGCTTGGCGCCGACCAGGAGCGCGACATCGGCATCCTTGAAGGCTACATTCGGGTCGCCCGTGGCAATGACGCCCGCCAGCAGCGGGAAGGCGCAATCATCCAGTTCCATGATGACGCCCTGAAGCGCCTTCTGCACCTTTTCAATGGGCAGATCAAGCAATTGCAGGATGATGGGTTGATCCTTGCCCAGCAATTCGCCAGAGGCGATGCGGAACAAGAGGCTGTAGCCAATCTGGCCGGCCGCGCCGGTCACGGCGACGCGCAAGGGGGATTTGGACATGAACGGAACTCCTGAGATTTCGTGTGGAAAATGGAAAAGGCTCCCGAAGGAACCGCAACGCGCCGGTCTCCTGTTTTCTTTGTCAAGCGACGCCCGGCGGCGAATAGTAGAAGCTTGTCCTTCATTTTGTCAATCATTCATCGAGCGTTGTCAATCCCAGACAGTTCCACGAAGGAGGAAGCGTGGCCGGAGGGATGGGTGAGGGCTTCCTTCCCCGCGTCGCGGCGGCGGCAATTTTTCTATCCTCTGTTACGAGCTTTTGAATCTGTCCGCTTTCATGATTTTCAAATTGTCCGCTTTTTGATGCCGTATGCCAATTGCCGGAGGGCGTAGCCCGTAGGCAAGTGGCATACGGCGGCGGACGCCTGGCGCTCACGCGACCTTCTCGACCGCGCGCGCCTCATTTGCCGCTTTCACCTCCTTTCCTTCCGCCGTGTAGTCCGCCAGCTTCCTGGGGCCGTGGAAAATCGCCA
>JAISLJ010000030.1 GCA_031290955.1 Zoogloeaceae bacterium
GTCCGCCGCCGCATGCCAATTGCCTACGGGCTACGCCCTCCGGCAATTGGCATACGGCACAAAAAAGCGGACAATTTGAAAATCATGAAAGCGGACAGATTCAAAAGCTCGTAACACGTGCCGGAGTATGCCGTGGAAGATGAGGACGAATCCTATACAATGAACGGGGAATCATGCAAAAAAAATTTTATTTTTTCTTATGTGGTTGTGCTGCGGAAAGCCAGGAAGAAATGAGCATCGCTCTGCTCCGCAAGGAAGGATTCCCTCTCCCGCCCCTGCGGGCGCCGGGTCGTAGCTTCTGAAGATTGCTTGGTATTGTCAAGTGCGGTCAAGTGCGCCCCTTGCCTTGACTGGCGTTTCATTTCACAATCTCGAAAAATCAAGAAGTTGAGAGGGGGTATGCCATGTTTGGGTTTCTTCAGGGCTTGTTTGGCAAATCCGGGCGGACGGCGGCGTATGTGGATGCGCGGGGCGAAGAGCTTCCGGCGCGCGAGGGTTCCGCCACCGCCGCTGCCTCCTCCCATGAGACCAGGGAGGAAGAACTTGCGTCGGCGTTCATTTGCCGGGAAGCCTTGCTGGGGCGGGATCAGCGCATCATCGGCTACGAGTTTTCCCATCCGCGCGAATTGCAGTCGCGCATCGCGGAAAAGCGGGTTTTGGTGCGGCAATTCTATGATAACGCGCTGCTTACGCATCTCACGGGACTCCATCTGGATTCCTTCCTGGGCGCGCGCTTCGCTTTTCTCGAAATCTCCCCCACTTCGCTGGCGCATCCGGCGCTCCTGCGTCTGCCGCGAGAAAACGTGGTTGTGATCCTGAATGTCGCCGAGGATACCGGAACGCTTGGCGCCGAAGAAAATCTCGCGCTGGCAAACCTGAGCGCGCGCGGCACGCGCCTGGGTCTCAAGTGGCGGCGGCAGTGGCGGGATCAGGAAAAAGCCTGGCTGGCGCGTTTTCCCGGCATTGCGTTCATCCTGATGAACTGGCCGGATTACGCGGGCAACGATGATGCTAAAGGCGAATTTATCGCCTGGCAGATTGCCGCGCTCCGCCGGGCCGCAGGCGAAATGGGCGGACAGTTGCGCTTGATTGCCAGCCATCTGCAAACGCCAGATGAATTTCGCCTGTGTTATCGGCTGGGCTTCGATTTCTTCCGCGGCCCCTTCATCAACAGCCGGGAGCCGGGCAAGGTCATCAAGAGCGCGATCAACCGCCTGCGGGTGCTGGAACTCCTGCGCGACTTGCGGCGCGAGGCCGATACCCGGATTCTCACGCAGGCGCTGCGCCAGGACCCGGTACTCTCGTACCGCCTCCTGCGCTATGCCAACTCCCCGGCGCTGGGCATGACGCGCGAGATTACCTCGCTCGATCAGGCGGTGACGATCCTGGGGCGCGACAACCTCTCCCGCTGGCTTTCCCTCCTGCTTTTCAGCGCTGTGGAGCCGGGCTATTACGAATGGGCGCTCACCGAGCAGGCGCTGGCGCGCGCGGCGCTGATGGAGCGTTTGGGCAAGAAAACCGGCATGCGCGACAAGGGCGCCGCCGAACGCCTGTTCCTGACCGGCCTTTTTTCCCTGCTGGATCGGCTCATGGGCGAACCGCTCACGGAGCTTGCGGCAAAAATCCAGGTTCCTGAGGAAATCCGCGAAGCGCTCATTCATCGCAAGGGTGTGCTGGCGCAATACCTGTTGCTGGCGGAATCCTGCGAACAACAATCGCCGGAAGCCATCGCCCGGCACGCCGAAGCCCTGGGCCTCTCCGCGCATCAGGTCAACCTTGCCCTGTTCGACGCCCTGGCCTGGGCGCACGAAATGAGCACACTGGCGAACGATTGATTTCGTAGGGATCAGGAGGAACGAGAGGAACGCGCATCAGGCGTCGTACAGGTTCGTGATCCGTTCTCAGGTTTCCCCCAGAGTTGCGGCAAAAGTTCGTTGCGGATAGTATCCGTGGGCGGGTATGATGATCGCCGGATTCAATCCCCGGATCGTGCCAGAAATGGTCGCCCGCACCTTCTTTTTTGACGATAGCCCGGTTCAGCACCCGATTTTGCGGGTTTTGCAAAAGGCTCGACAGAAGAACCCGGGCAAACAAGGAGTACGCCATGTCTGATCATCCACTGAAGCCTCAACCATTGCCGACGGAGCAGGCTGACCAAATACGCCAGGCCGCCGAGCAACTGCGCGACATCATCCGGGAAAATGTGCAGTTCGAACTGAACTATGACGAGGAAAGCGTGCGCTGGCTGGATGGGTATATCGAGCGGATGCGCCTGGGAACCCAGGAACACGAGGGAGCCATCAAGCTCATTGGCTCATTTCTCGGCGAATGCCTCATCCGGAATTTTGGCGGGCAATGGATAATATACGATGGAATGTACGGCGTTGCGGTTGATGACGGAAACATTTCCTTTCCCTATAACAAAACGACCAAGCAATATGCAAATGGAGCCGAGAAAGGGGATTCCATACTGGGGTTTTATCGAGTGGAACAAACTTTCCGCACCCTGAACAAACCCAAACCCTTGACGCCTGTTCAGGACAGGCTTCTGGATTTTTTCCAAAGGGGTTGCCGCGTTTTCGTCTTTTCCCATGAGGAATGGAAAGAAATCGAGGAAATCGATGGTCATTGGCTGACATTCCGCAAGGAACCATCTGTTTCGTATACGATGTCCATAGCGCTTACCCAGATCGACCGTTTCTACGCCTGTTCATCGGACGGGCGACTGTTGCATACAGAATGGATCACCAAGTCGGACTGGGAAACCCTGCCCGCGGAAATACTCGAACAGGTCAAGCAAGCCATCCCGGCGGACACTACTACCTTGACCCTTGACCAACTGGAAAGTGGAAAACGATTCGTCGAGATCGAATATGGCGAAAGTCCCCGCAAGGAAGAAGAAAGTGGCTATCGCTTTTACTCTACGAGCCTGAAAAACATTTCCGCGCGAAAAATAAAAATCACCCGGTTCGGAGGGTACAGGCTTCAAGACGGCGCGTGGCGGCTGGCCAGCGTAACCGGCAATTTCTATAGCGCCGATGAGTTCAAGGATTGGTACCACGATGATTTCGATATCTGGTCTCAGCAAGAAGGGGCATGGCTCATGCCGGGCGATGTGGCCTACAATGCCGCCAACTGGGGAGAACCGCCGGTATTGTGGGCCTATTTTGGCGTTGCCGATACCGGGGAATCGTTTATCGCGGGCAAGGTGCTGGAAAAACCAATCGCGGTAAATGAGGATACCGCCCACTATGTGCGCCCCGAGCGCGCCCTGCCCGAAATGGAAGAGGCTCTCTTCGGGCTGAGAAGAAACTGGATGCAATGGCAGCAGCGGGCGAATTCGTTTTCCGTGACTTCCATGTCGATTCCCCGTCCGTCCTGGATGTCCATGGTCAGGGATGATGGGCTGGAGGAGCTTTTCCGGCAACAGGGGCTGCTGCTCAGGGAAGGGAAAATCATGTGGGCGGCGCTGATCCAGGCAAACTCACTGTTGTTCAAACCGGGTGATGACGATTGCCCGGCAGGTTTCGTCTATTCCCCGGACACTTACTTCGATTCGCGCCCACAGGAGTTGCGCTTGATCGGGCGCAAGATATTTTCATTCAAGGGAACGAATCCGTCCGACCCGAAGCTACAGGAGGTCGCGCGGCGAGTCACCGACGAAGAGATCTACACAATGGGGTTTACACTCCCCAAGGTTTTTTCGGACAAGGAAATCCGGTGGATCACGACCATCGTTTGCCGTCGGCACATTCCCAAAGGCATATTGTCGTCCGGCCTCTACCCTGTCTTGGTTCATCCATCCACGCGAGCAGCCATGATCGTTCCGTGCCAGCTCTGGCCCGCCGGATTCTCCAGTGTGCTGTAAACCTCGTCCAATCCAGACCGTCGCGCACCTCCCTCGTCATCGCTGACAATCCAGGCGGCGGGTCAATGACGAAAGTTTGAGCGCTTCTCGTCATGATGGCTACCAGCCGGAAAGCGGGTTGCGGACGAGGGCGGCAGGTGTAAATTTGCAGGCCATTTGATCCTTTTTTGCAGCCTATTTGATCCGTTAAAACCATTGGCATGGGAAGTGGGATCAAATAACTTGCAAATTTTTTGCAGGCTATTTGATCCCACTTATGCCATTTGCTACCTTCCGCCGCGCATCAGCGCTTCGATTTTTAACGCTCTGGTAAGTTCTTCGGTGACGGACCTTGTTGCCTTGGCTGGAACCTTGCCCACATTGGGAATGTTGAACACCACTGGCACCAATCCGTCATCGCCGGATTTGGGGCGGACGAAGCCGCCGGACTTGTAGCCGGGGATGCGCAGGCGCTTCAACCACATGGGCACCGCCGCCATGCCGATGCGGTTGAACATCTCCAGAAACTGTCTCGCGCCTGGCTGGGCGACGATGGC
>JAISLJ010000031.1 GCA_031290955.1 Zoogloeaceae bacterium
GTGCGGAAAAGAGTGTGCGACTTTTTAATCCCTTGGGTGATGGCAAGGCACCGGTGGAAGAACTCTGGTTCCCTGGCCCCAGGGATGCGAATGAACATGCTAAGAGGTTACTGGCTGAAGGAAAGAAACTGCATGGCTATGCCGTAGTGGATGTTCCGGACATCAGGAATAAAATAAAAAGGCCACAATATGATGAAAACGGCATGGCCATCTTGGATGAAAACGGCCATGCCATAGAAATCGATGAAATCATCCATATGCGAGAGACGGAAACCGAGGAGGCATATCTCAAGGAATGGGGCAACAAGTTCCTGCGCGTGGAAGGGCATGAGGTGGTAAACGGCGTCGACATCACCAGGCGCCCATGAGCGCGGCAAGGAAGGCGCCGCAGAGGATCGCCACCCAGGCGAGGTAGAGCCAGACCAGGAAGATGGGGATCAGCGCCAGCGCGCCGTAGACGTTGTCGTAGAACGGAAAGTACGCGAGATACCACTCGAAACCGGATTGCATCAGGAAGAAGCAGGCTGCGGCAAGAGCGCCGCCGCAGAGGGCGTGGCGCGGGCGCACCCGGACATTCGGCACGTAATAATAGAGCAGCGAGAAAATGCAGGTCGGGATCAGGAAGGAAAGGAGGCGTGGCAGGAAGCGGTACAGCAGGGGAAGCTGGCGCAGCCAGCCTTGCGACAGGGTGAGCGTGTAGGAGAGGATGCTGAGCAGGAGACCGATGACAACCGGCCAGACGAAAAGAACGAGCAGGTAGAGCGGCAGGCGGTGGCGCACTGGTCGGGGCTTCCTGTTTTGCCAGATGCTGTCGAAGGCCTGGGTGATGTTTTCGAGGAGCAGGAGGGCGGTGACAAACATGGCGCACAGTCCCGGCAGGGTCGCCGTGCCGGCGGCGCGGGAAAAACCGAGAATCTGGGCGCTGATGATCTTCCCCGATCCGGCCGGGAGCACCTGCGGCAGAATCCAGGCGTCGAACTGGCGGATCGCCTCCAGCGCGCCGGGCAGGTGACCAAGGACGATCATGATGAGCGCCACGGTGGGCGTGAGCGCCAGCAGCGTGCCATAGGCAAGCGCGGCGCTCAGCGTGAAGCAGCGGCTTTCCTGGAAGCGCCGGAAAATCTGCCCGGCAAGCGCGAGGCAGCGAAAGCGCCCGGACAGGCCCGCGAACAAGGAGCGGCTCATGGCTCCGCCAGCCGATGATAGAGCGCCAGCATGCGGGCGCGCATCGCCGCAAGGGAAAATTCCTGTTCCGCCCGCAGGCGGCCATTTTCGCCCAGCTTGCGGCGCAGGACAGCATCCTGCAAGAGCGCGAGGATCTCCCAGGAAAGCGCGTCCGGGTCGCCGGGCGCAACCGTCAGGGCGGCCACGCCCTTGGGCGCGACGAAATTGACGCCATTCTTGAGCGCAGTGTTGACGATGGGCTTTCCCGCCGCCATTGCCTCAACCTGCACAATGCCGAACGCTTCGGCGCTGCTGATGGAAGGCAGGCAGAAGAGGTCGCAGCATTGGTAATAGGCGGGCAGACTGGCATCGGGAATCTGGCCGATGGCATGCACGCGCCCGGCGAGGCCCATTTCCCGCGTCAGTTCCGCAAGTTCCCCGGAAAGCGGCCCGCTGCCGCCCAGGATCAGGTGTGTGTCGTCATGCGTGTCCAGCACGGCGGGCATGGCCTTCAGAAGCACATCGAAGCCCTTGTAGGCGACATGCCGCCCCAGGGCAAAGATGCGCCGTCCCGGATAACGCGCCTTGAGCGCCTCTGTTTCAGGATGCGGCTGGACAAAGCGCATGAGGTCGAAGCCGAAGGGAATCACCTCGATCTTCTCCCGAATGCCGGGCACGTTGAGGATCGGCGAATCCCGGAGATGTTCCGGCGTCGCCGTGACGATGGCTGCGGCCTGCCGCAGGATGCGGCGCTCCCAGGGGCGGTAGAGCTTCAGGAGACGCCTGCGCCGAACGATGTCTGCATGCCAGGTAATCACCCGCGGCACGCTGGCGGGCAGGATGAGCGAGGCCAGGTGCGACATGGGATCGGGAAAGTTGAGATGGATGAGATCGAAGGGTTTTTGCCGGTGCTCGCGCCAGGCGACCTGGACCAGCCCCGGAGAGAGCGAGAGACTGCCGTCCAGGTTCCAGCCCGCCGTGCGGATCACGGGCACGCCGCCCAGCAGGAAGCGCGCCGAGCGACCGTCCCGCGAGGGCACGAGATTGACGAATTCGACATCCTCCGCCAGGGAAGCGAGCAGGCTCGCCACATGGGATTGAATCCCGCCGGGCAGGTGATCGCAGAAGCGGCCAAAACAGAGAACGCGCATTGTGTGAACGGTGTGGGAAGGCTCTAGTCGCGCCCGTAGGAATCCTCGAAACGGACAATATCATCTTCCCCCAGGTACGCGCCCGACTGCACCTCCACCATTTCCAGCGGGATGCGTCCAGGGTTTTCCAGCCGGTGGGGGATGCCGATGGGGATGTAGATCGACTGGTTTTCCGTGAGGAGCAGGGTTTTTTCGCCCGTGGTCACTTTTGCGGTGCCGCTCACGACGATCCAGTGCTCGGCGCGATGATGGTGCATTTGCAGCGAGAGGGCTGCGCCGGGATCGACCACGATGCGTTTTACCTGGAAGCGGGGGCCGGAATCGACGCAATCGTAATGTCCCCAGGGCCGGAAGATCTTGCGATGCGCTTCCGATTCCGGGCGCTTCTCGCGCTTCAAGCGGGCAACGATGTCGCGCACTTCCTGCAAGTGGTCGCGGTGCGCCACCAGGATGGCGTCCGGCGTTTCCACCACGATGGTGTCGGAGATGCCGAGAGCGGCGACGAGCCGGTGTTCCGAACGCAAGTAGCAACCTTCGGTCTTCAGCGCGAGGACATCGCCGACCGTGACGTTTCCATGCGCATCCTTCGCGCCGATTTCCAGCAGTGCTCCCCAGGCGCCCACGTCCGACCAACCCGCGTCGAGCGGCACCACCGCGCCCAACGTTCCCGCAAGATGTTCCATGACCGCATAATCAATGGAATCAGAGGGGGAGGCGGCGAAAGCCTGCGCGTCGAGACAGGCGAAATTGCCATTGAATTCGCCATTGAAGGCGCTCTCCCCGGCGAGCATCCCCGCCACGGCATTTTGCGCGGCGGCGAGGATTTCCGGACGGCGCGCCCGGATTTCCTGCTGCCACACGGAAGCGCGCAGGACGAAAATCCCGCTGTTCCAGTAATACGCGCCGGAAGCAAGACAGGCGCGGGCCGTGGCGGCGTCCGGCTTTTCCACGAAGGCGGCGATCTCATGGCCGCCCTCCACAAGCGGATTTCCTTTGCGGATGTAGCCAAAACCGGTCTCCGGCACGGTGGGCGCGATGCCGAACGTGACCACCTTCCCCTGCGCCGCAAGGACGAGCGCTACGCGCAGGGCTGCGTGAAAGGCGGGGAAATCGGCGATGACGTGATCGGCGGGCATGGCGACGAGCACGGGATCATCGCTCGCATGCTCCGCCGTGGCGAGCAGGGCGGCGACAGTCAGGGCCGGAGCGGTATTGCGTCCGCACGGCTCCAGCACGATCCGCGCCCGCAGTCCCAACTCGCGCACCTGCTCGGCGACCAGGAAACGGTGTTCGGCGTTGGCGATGACGAGTTGTGGCAACAGCTCCCACTCCGGCACGGCTTCCGGAGTGATTCGGCCCAACGTCGCTTGCAGGAGAGAGGTCTCCCCGGCGAGCGGCAGCAACTGCTTGGGATATTTCTCCCGCGACAAGGGCCACAGGCGCGTCCCCGAGCCGCCGGACAGGATAACGGACAAGATTTTCACGAAAACAGTCTCTCAGACAGCCTCCTTGGGGGCGTCCATTATACAGGTCTTGCGCGGAACATGGCCGCCCGCCAGGGAAGCCAGGGCCATCGCAATGACGGTTCTGGCGGATGGTGATGAAAACCCTTTTTGTCCTGGCGGACGGCAATGAAAAACCATTTCAGTTCAGAGGGTTTTAAGGAATGTCTGAACAAGTCCCTTTTCCGAAAAACAAATCTAATAAAATCAATGATATAAACTGCTGGCCTGGGACTTTTTCAGCGTTTCCTTAACAGTCTGCCCAAAAACCACGAAAACCATTCATTTGTCACGTTTATTTCATATGGCATCTCATGGATTCTTTACAAAACAAGGTGTTGCGTTCGGCATTATGCCGTGCGATATGCTCCTGTATAGTTTTTGGGCGGCCTGCTAAGCGTAGGCGCGGTGGCGGACATCTTCCTTTTCGCCCGCAGCCCCGTGGGAAGTCAATGCCCAGAACCTCAAAGGCTTCGCAAGAACACCCCTTCCTGAACAGAACCCTCAACGACCAGGTCCAGATGACGCTCGTCGACGGGCGCATCGTGTCCTGCGGACAGCAATTGCAGGGACTGGGGCATAAAATCGTACGGAACGGAACATTGTCCGAAATTTCCGGATAGTTGCCTTGACCGTCAGTTCATTGCTGGTCCCTCCCCGACAGTGTGCTACGATAGGCATCCATGGCGCGGAGCAGTCGTCCGATTGCCACAGGATCAAGCAGAGTTGGAAAATTGTGCGTCTCGAATTTCTTGAAAGTGTGACGGTCGAAATTCAGCACGGGGTTTTGCGCAACGCCCCGCATATTCTGAATGGCATACCTGAAAATCAGGGAAACCGCGCCCTTTGCCTTGCGCAAGGTCGCGCCCCCGTCCGGATGCTTCAATTCGCCGCAGGCGCTCCAGCAATATCCTGATCGAGGCATCGGTGAGAGGCATGGCAGCAATCCTTGGAAACGGACAAGAAAAAGCCCAGAACCCGCATGGTTGCTGGAAATTCTGGGCTTTATCGGAGTGTTGGCGGAGAGGGGGGGATTCGAACCCCCGTGCCGGTGTTACCCGACCATCCGATTTCGAGTCGGCGCCGTTATGACCGCTTCGGTACCTCTCCAAGGGATGCGCATCATAACACAATCACGTCCTGCGCGTTCCGACCTGACTCCCTCGTCCCCCGCAGGGAGTCGTCGCCAAGGGTGGCTTTCTGCCGTCCTCTGTTCCCTGATCCTCTGTTGTCTTGTGCTGGGTTGTAATCCCGTATCCCGACCGCTTCCGCTGCCTGATCCGGAGAAAAAGCAGGAGCTTGTGGTCCTGATTCTCCCCGGTCCTCTGACCTACGAGGCGGAGGGCGGCGCGATCTCGGGGCTGGATCATGATCTGGTGCAGATGTTCGCCCAGGAACTGGGTGTGCCTGTGCGTTTCCAGGTGAGCGCCCCCCACGAGGTTCGCGCCCGTCTCGCCCGGCATGAAGGACATATGGCTGCGGGATGGCTCACGCCGGATGCCGATCCGCGCTTTCGCTACAGCCGTCCCTACCTCACCACCCGCGATGTTCTGGTGCGGCACGAGGCAGCCTTGTCTGTCCGCGCGCGGGAAAACCTTGTGGGACGCACCGTACATGCCAGCGATGGCAGCCGCCAGCATCAGACCCTGCTCGCCCTGCGAGAAAAAATTCCCGGTCTCGTAGTGGAAACCTTTCCTTCGGAAAACGCCCTGGATCTGCTTGAAGCCGTCGCCAGCCGGAAAGTGGACATCGCCCTGATCGATGAAGCCGTGCTCAACATGGGACTCAATTTCTATCCCGGCCTTGAGGCGGGCATTGATCTGGGCGAGGCGCATCCCATCACCTGGATGTTCCCCGCCGATGGCGACCCCGCCGTTCTCGCGCACGCTCAGGGCTTTCTGCTCAAGGTGGGTGGCCAGCCCACCCTGGCCCAGCTTCACGACCGCTATCTGGGCCATGTGGAGCGCCTGAAATCCATTGATATCACCACGTTTATCGAGCGCATCCGGACGACCCTGCCTCGCTACCGTCCGCTCTTCAAGAAGGCGCAGGTCAGCACTGACCTTGATTGGCGACTTCTGGCGGCGCTCTCCTACCAGGAATCGCACTGGAATCCGCTCAACACGAGTCCCACTGGCGTGCGTGGCATCATGATGCTCACTGGCGACACCGCCGATTTTCTGGGAGTTCGTAACCGGCTGGATCCAGAGGAAAGCATTCTGGCGGGCGCGCGCTACCTTGCTTTCCTGAAAGCCGACCTTCCCGCGAGCACCCCGGAGCCGGACCGCACGTGGCAGGCGCTCGCGGCCTACAACATTGGCCCCGGTCATTTCAGCGCCGCGCGCCTCATCGCCCAGCGCGAGGAAGCCGATGCGGATTCCTGGTTCGACATGAAGCGCATCCTGCCCCTGCTTGCCCGTCCCCGTTACTACGCCCGTCTCAAATCCGGCAAGGCGCGCGGCGGCGAGGCGGTCATCATGGTGGAAAACATCCGCCTGTTCTACGACATCATCCAGCGTTACGAACCGCCCTACAATCCCGCAGACGAGCATCAGGAAAACGGCGATCTCCACCTCCGGCCCTCCCGCGAACCCCGCCTGTGAAAGTGTCCTAGCGGACGGCAATTGCCCTTCGGGCGGAAAGCCTTTAGCGAGGCGGCAAGCCATGCGGCGCTCAGTCCCTTGAGACAGTCGGGGCAAGCCGAAAGGCCGCTCGCGTCATTCGCCCAGGACGGGATTGCCACGGGGCTTTGCCCCCGGAGGTCTGCTCCCGAACATGAGTGGAAAGTTCGTTTACCGAAAACCGTGAATGCAAATTCAATTGTCAATTGGTGGTGTTTGCCCCAAGCGCGGCGTCTCGCGTCGAAGTCGGTTTGTGTGGATGCGCTTCGCGCATTCACGATCCCTGTAGCGGTTTTACATCTTTTTACAAAACAAAAGGAAATGAGAATGCTTTTTTTCCGTGAAGAGCATACCATGTGTTTCCTGTTTGTCTTTCCCCGTGATCCGGGGAAATCCTTGGAGAACCAATGAAAATCAATGCCAATTTTATGTTCTTTGCCGACCGCAATCCCAGGATCAATATCAGCCTGCGCGTCCTGATGGCAATTTTCGGGAGCTATGGCCTTGCCCTGCTGGGCGCGGCGGCGCTGGCGGCGGGAACCCTCGTCGCCAAGCCGGACGCGGTGAATCTTGCCATCATGCTCTCGTTCCTCCTCTACCTGCTCTCTGTCATTTGGGTTTTTGCGACGGCAACGCTTCTCAAGGCCGCCCTCGGTCTTCTTGTCCCGGCGGCGTTCTTCGGCCTGTGGCTCGCGCTGGCGACGCCGGGAGGCACATCATGAGATTCGATCAACCGCGCGGCCTGCGCCAATCCATGTCCTGGCTCCACACCTGGTCGGGGCTGGTGCTGGGCTGGTTGCTGTTTGCGATCTTCGCGACCGGCACACTTTCCTTCTTCCGCAACGAAATCACCTTCTGGATGCAGCCCGAATTGCACCGGGCGGACAAGAATCGCATCGACCTTGACCGCGCCCTGCAAATCCTTGCATGGGAAGCGCCCAATGCCACGCAGTGGAGCATCACCTTTCCCTCTCCGCGCAATCCGACGCTCGGTCTTTCCTGGCAGGCGCCGGGCCAGAACCAGGGAGCAGGCGGCAGGGATCAGCAGGAAGGCGCTCGTGAAGGGGCGTCCCGTGAAGCTCGGCCTGCCCGTGAAAGTGCCGGAGGCAATGGCGAACGGCCCAGAGGGGAGGGCGGATTTGCCGCCCGTGAAGGTCGTCCTGTCCGCGAGAACGCCGGAGGCGGTGGCGAGCGGGCTGGACGGGAAGGCGGATTCGCGGCGCGTTCGCGTGAAGATGGTTCTGCCCGGAGAGAAGGCGCTGCCCGGAGTGAGCGCGCCGGACGTCCGGAAGGCGAGGGCGCGGCGCAGCAGAATGATGGGCGGCAGCAAGGCGAAGCACCGAATGCCGCAGGCGGGCAGCAGCAGGCTCGTGCGCAGGGCGGCGGTGGTGGAGGAGGCGGCAACCGCGGGCCGCGCATCGTCCTTGATCCAGCCACGGGCGCACAGTTGAAGGGGCGGGAGACGGCCGGAGGCAATTTTCTCTACCGCTTTCACTTCGAGCTGTATGGCATGGATCGCATGTGGGGACGCTGGATCGTCGGCATCGCCACCATGTTCATGTTTGTAGCCATCATCAGCGGCGTGATCGTGCATCGCAACATCTTCAAGGATTTCTTTACCTTCCGCCCCGCCAAGGGCAAGCGTTCCTGGCTTGACGCGCATAACGCAAGCAGTGTGCTCTCCTTGCCTTTCCATATCGTCATCACCTTTTCGGGGCTCCTGCTGTTCGGCAACATGCTGTTGCCCACGGCAATGCAGAGCGCCTATCCGGATGGAATGAATATGCGCGCCCGAATGGCGCAGGAAGCCACCCCGCCTTCTGGCGAGCGTGCGCCGCTTGTTGACCTCGTGCCCCTGCTTGCCATCGCGGATGAGACGTGGCAGTCACGTGGCATTGGCTCGCTCACGATCATCAATCCCGGCGACCGCAAGTCCATCGTCGAGATTCGCCAGCCGATGGCGGGTGGCAGCCTTGTTTCCGGACGCAACATGGCGGAATCCCTGCGCTTCGATGGCGTGACCGGCGAGCCGCTGGCCGTCACGCAGGCACCGCCGCCCACGACGGTGCAGGCGATTTCCAACGTCTTCATCATGCTGCACCGTGGCTTCTTCGCTTCGCCCGTGCCGCGCTGGCTCCTGTTCCTCGCCGGGATCGGCGGCGCGCTGATGGTGGCGACCGGCTTGGTGATGTGGTGCATCGCCCGTACCAAGGAGAAGGAAAAACACCGGGTGGAATCCGGGCGGACGCCATTCGGTCATCGGCTGGTGGAAGTCTGCAACGTGGCGGGCATCGCCGGGCTGCTCCTGGCCATTGGCGCCTATTTCTGGGCCAATCGCCTGATTCCAGCCGACTTGCTTCAGCGCAACCTGTGGGAAATTCGTGTCTTCTTCCTGATTTGGGGCGCTTCCGGTGTGCATGCCCTCCTGCGCGATTACAAGCGAGCCTGGATTGAGCAACTGGCGGGCGCGGGCTTTTTGATCGCCGCGCTTCCCTTCCTGAACCCGCTGACTGGCGGCCTCTCACTGTTCGGGAGCATCTCTCTGGGGCAGGGCCTCCTGATCGGCTTCGACCTCGCTGCCCTCTTGATCGGCCTCTCGCTCTTCTACGCCGCGCGCAAGGTGCGCTTGCACGTGCCCCGCGTCCGCGCCACGCAGGCAGCTCCACCCTTTGTCAACCTGCAACCGGAGGAAAGCGCATGAGCCTCGCCTTTGATCTCCTGATTCTCGCGCTGGCCTTGTTTGGCTTTTGCGCCCTGAGCGCCAGCATGGAGCGCCACGCCAAGCAGGTGTTCGGCAAGCTCCCGCCGTCGGAAGCGCGCAAACGCTATGCCATTGTTGGCTGGGTCGCGCTTGTGCTGGCGCTTCTTCCGGCGATCCACGCCTATGGTCCTTCGACTGGCATTGCCGTCTGGGTGGGCATCCTGGCCGTCTCCGCGACCGGAGTCGCCTTGCTGCTCACCTACCGGCCTCGCTCCCTGCATTTCACCTTTTCCATCGCCCTCGCGGGTGTGCTGCTCACAACGCTGATGGGCTGGTGACAAAGATTTTCGACGTTGGAAAGCCGCTCTCCGCCCGCCGCCCGCGCAACCGGGGACGGGCGGTTTTTTGCTTTCCGGGGCGACCTGCGAGCGGCAATATTCCCCCGCCAAGCGAGCATAGGGGGTTTGAAACCTGCCCCTACACCTACACAGTGCACGGGAGAATGCGCGGAACAAGGCAGCGGGAAAACGTTCAGAGCGTCCAGCCCGCGCCGCCCTTGGTTTTTTCACGGTAATACCATGTATTGGCGCGAAAGGCGACAAGGATGTTGAAAGCAATGAATACTCCCTGCCCGAGCGCGTCGCCAATCTTTTCCGGGAGGAAAAGGCCGACCAGCCCGACCGTCACGCCCAGGCCAATGGCGATGAGCAGCACCAGGACCGCCTGCCGCCAAAGCCCAAGGATGAAAAGATAGATGAAGCTGAAGAAAAACGCCCACAGGTTGATGGCGACCTTGAGCCGCTCAGCGCCCGTCAGGTTCTTGTGGGCGGCCTTCAACTCTTCCGACGGTTTCAGCAAGTTGTCCCCGTATCGCACTGTCTGAAGGGAGAGGGAATGAAAAAACTCCCTCTCTTTCTCCCAACGGGGGGCGAGAGATGTGCAACCAGCAGGATCGCCGCTGCCCGAAGGGCCATTGCCGTCTGCCAAGACACTCAGGCGCGCAGGGTTTGCAGGACGGTGGTGGCGATTTCCTCGATGGATTTGGTGGAGGAATCCAGCCAGCGGATGCCTTCGCGGCGCATCATTTTTTCTGCCTCGCTGACTTCATAGCGGCAGTTGTCCAGGCTGGCGTAGCGGCTCTTTGGGCGGCGCTCCTCACGGATTTGCGCCAAGCGTTCCGGCAGGATGGTGAGGCCGAACAGCTTTCCCCGATGTTTTTCCAGGCAGCCGGGCAGTTGATGCCGCTCGAAATCTTCCGGGATCAAGGGGAAGTTGGCGACCTTGACGCCAAATTGCATGGCAAGGTAGAGCGAAGTCGGCGTCTTGCCACAGCGGGAAACGCCCACCAGGACGACTTCCGCCTCCTCCAGACCGCGATCCGTAATGCCGTCATCGTGACCCAGGGTGTAGTTGATGGCGTCGATGCGGTGCTTGTAGCTGGAATCGCTGGTGCCTCCGTGCGAACGGCCCACGGTGTGGCTGGAACGAACGCCCAGTTCCACTTCCAGCGGCGCGAGGAAGGTCTCGAAATAGGCAATGCAAAAGGCGTCGATGCGATGCACGATCTCCGCCAGGCGCGGGTTGATGAGCGTGGTAAACACGATGGGCCGCACACCATCGGCCTTGCCCTGCGCGTTGATGCGGGCAACGGCTTCCCGCGCCTTTTCTTCGGTATCGACAAACGGCAGGCGCACCGGCGTGAAGCGGATCTTGTCGAACTGGGAAAGAAGACTGTGCCCCATGGCTTCAACGGTAATGCCCGTGCCATCCGAGACAAAAAATACGGTACGATTCGCAACGATCATGGTGTCCTGTCCTGCGGACGGCAATGTTTTTTGGGGGATGCTGCTGGGCGGGGGACGGGGCGGACTGGAAACCGAGACTGCCCGCATCCCCCTTTGGGTTCTTACAGGTTCAGCAGGGTCTTGGTGTGGTGGGCGATCATCCATTCCTCGTTGGTGGGGATGACCAGCACGTCGACATTGCTGTCCGGGGCGCTGATGCGGATTTCGCGGCGGGCGTTGGCTTCCGGGTCCAGCTTGATGCCCAGCCAGGCGGTGAGGAGCGCCACGCGGCGGCGGATTTCCACCGCGTTCTCGCCAATGCCGCCGGTAAACACCAAGGCGTCGATGCCGCCTGCCGCCGCCGCGAGCGAGCCGGTCTCGCGGGCAATGCGGTAGCAGAAGAGATCCACGGCTTCCTGCGCTTCCTGCGAATCGCTGTCCAGCAGGTCGCGCATGTCCTGGCTTAAGCCGGAAACGCCCAGAAGGCCGGATTCCTTGTAGAGCAAGGTGGTGATCGCCTTGACATCCATGCCCTTGTTTTCCATCAGGTAGAGGAGCACGCCGGGATCAATGCTGCCCACGCGGGTACCCATGACCAGCCCTTCCACGGCGGTGAATCCCATTGTTGTCGCCACGCCTTTCCGCTCGACCATTGCCGCCATGCTCGCGCCGTTGCCCAGATGGGCAATGACGACGCGCCCTTCGGCGCGCGGCGAGTGGTCCGGCAACACGCGGGCGATGAATTCGTAGGAAAGCCCGTGGAAGCCGTAGCGGCGCACGCCGCCCGCCGTCAGGTGACGCGGCAGGCCGTAGATTTGCGCCACATTGGGTTGTGAGCGGTGGAAGGCGGTATCGAAACAGCCGATCTGCGGAATCCCCGGCATGAGCGCGGTCACGGCGTGGATGCCCGCAAGATTGTGCGGCTGGTGCAGGGGCGCAAGCGGGATCAGTTCGGTGAGCTTGGTGAGCGTCTCCCTGTCCAGTTTCAGGGGCTTGGAAAAATGTTCGCCGCCGTGCACGACGCGGTGCCCGACCGCGACAATCTTCCAGGCGGCGGCATTGGCGCCGAACCACTTGAACAGATGGTCGAACGCCTGCTGGTGATTGGGACTGGCGATCGGCAGGTTTTCATTGACGAGTTTCACGCCTTCGTTGTTCTTGGCGGACATGCGGGCGGCGGAAGCGCCGATGCCCTCGATCTGCCCGGAGATCACGGCGGTCTGTTTCAGGTCGCGCGCAACCGGGAAGAGCGCGAACTTGATCGAGGAAGAACCGGCGTTGATGGTAAGAATGGCTTGCGTCATGAGGGTCTCTCCGTAATTGTGTGCTGCCTGTTGTCAGGTCTTGCGGTTGGCGTGGGCCAGCAGCGCGGCAATCACGCACGAGGCCGTGCGCGTCTCGGCGCTGTCCGCCCGGGAAGTGAGGATGACCGGCACCTTGGCGCCCAGCACGACACCCGCCGTGAGCGCGAAGGACAGGTATTCCAGTTGCTTGAAGAGCATGTTGCCGGCTTCCAGATCGGGCACGAGGAAGATATCCGCGTCCCCGGCAACCGGCGAGACGATGCCCTTGATCTTCGCGGCTTCGGCGGAAACCGCGTTGTCAAAGGCAAGCGGGCCATCCAGGATGCCGCCCTTGATCTGGCCACGGTCGGCCATCTTGCAGAGCGCGGCGGCTTCCAGCGTGGTGGGCATCTTGGGATTGACCGTCTCCACGGCGGCGAGAATCGCCACCTTGGGCGCGGCAACGCCCAGCGCATGCGCAAGATAGATGGCGTTCTGGGCGATATCCGCCTTCTCCTCCAGGCCCGGCGCGATGTTTACGGCGGCATCGGTAATCAGCATGGGCTTGGGATAGGTGGGCACGTCCATGACGAAAACGTGGCTGATGCGGCGCGACGTGCGCAGGTTATTGGCGCGCGAAACCACTGTGCCCATGAGTTCGTCCGTATGGAGCGAGCCTTTCATGAGCGCTTCGGCCTCGCCCGCATGCACCAGGGCGACGGCCGCGGCGCAGGCGGCGTGGCTGTCCGCCGCCTCGACGATGCGATAGTTGGCAAGGTTGATGCCGAATTCGCCCGCCACGGCGCGAATCTTCGCCTCCGGCCCCACCAGGATGGGGGCGATGACGCCCGCTTCCGCCGCCATGACGGGGCCTTTCAGGGATTCCTTGTCGCAGGGATAGATCACGGCGACGGGAATGGCGGGCAGACCCTTCACCCGGGCGACCAGGCGGGTCAAGCGTTCTTCCTTGCTGGGAATGACAGTCTGGGTCATGGTGGTGACTCTCCTTTTCCGGTGGGTGGATGAAACGATTCAGCCGACGATGTGGTAGCCCGCATCCACGTGGATGGTGCCGCCCGTCAGGCTCTTGGCGATGTCGCTGGCGAGATAGGCGCACAGCGCGCCGATATCGTTGATGGAAACCAGGGTGCGCAGGGGCGCGCGTTGCGTGGCCTTTTCCATGAGTTTGTCAAATTCCTTGATGCCGGAGGCGGCGCGGGTTTGCAGGGGGCCGGGCGAGACCGCATGCACCCGGATGCCCTTTTCGCCCAGTTCGGCGGCCAGATAGCGCGAGACGGATTGCAGGGCGGCCTTGACCGGCCCCATGATGCCGTAGTTCTCGATCACTTCATCGGCGCCCATGTAGCTCATGGTGAGCAGGCAGCCGCCGTCTGTCATCAGCGGTTCGGCCAGCCTCGCCATGCGCACGAAGGAATGGCAGGAAATATCCATGGCGCGCAAAAAACCGTCGCGGCTGGAATCCACCACGCGCCCGTGCAGGTCGTCCTTGGGCGCGAAGGCGATGGAGTGCAGGAGGAAATCAAGCCGTCCCCATTTTTCCTCGATTTTCTTGAAAATGGCCTCCATCTGGGCTTGGTCTTCCACGTCAAGCGGCTCGATGAGGGAAGCGCCCAGGATTTCGGCCAGGGGCCGCACATGCGGTTCCGCCTTGGCGTTCAGGTAGGTGATGGCAAGATCCGCGCCGCAAAGCTCAAATGCCTTGGCACATCCAAAGGCGATGCTGTGGTTGTTGGCGATGCCAACAACCAACCCCTTTTTCCCGTGCAGGTTGAACATACTCGTGTTCCTTATATTGATCAAAGCCGTCAGTATAAAGCCTTTTGGGCTTCTGGCAGGAATGCGTGACACAAAGCGTTGTGCGGGCGGGGATATCCTGTCATCAAGCAAGCGCCACGTTTGCGCCGCCCGTCGCGAACGCACCCCAATCCATCCCCCTCGCCCCCTTGGGGGGAGAGGGTGGCGCGAAGCGCCGGGTGAGGGAGCCGTTCCTTGCGGAGCGCAGCGACGCTCATTTCTCCCACCCTTTCCACCCCAAGGGCGGCAGGATGCCGCCCCCACCTTGATTTGCGGCGCTTCGCGCCGGAGGGGGGACACCCTCTCTCGCCCCTGCCGGGGCACTCTCCCCCGCCAAGCGGGGGAGAGAGAAGCAAACGTCAGCGCGGACGGGAAGGGCATCCCGAGGGCCGAAGTACGAGGCGTCCAAACCCTCGTCATTGCGAGGGCCGAAGGCCCGTGGCAATCCACTTCCACCATTCGGCGGGAGGAGAAGGAGAGGAGAACTTTTCTTCTCCTCCCTGCGGCGTTCAGGAAATTACGTTCTGAACGAAAGAGGGTCTTCCCGATTCCGGCATCCTCCGGCATCCGCCCCTGTCCTTCGCCCCGCGGACGCGCTAGAATCCCGTCCATGTCTGCTTCCCTCCCTGCCTTTCCGTATGGTTCTCCCCAAAATCCCTGGCGCGCGCCGGATGGGAGCGTCATTGCCTGTACCGAGAAGCTGAAGGTGTTGCGGGAAAATCTGGCGGAGTTGCGCCAGTGCGCCCAGGATGCCCTTGAGGATGCGGTACTCATGGGCTGTGACGAGGCCCAGGTGAAGGAAGCCTTCATCGCCGAAATCACCCGGATCGCTTCCGGCTATGCCCCGGCGGCGGCGAAGGCGGAATAGGCTGGGATCATAGGGGCTGGTCGGGAGGTGGCTTGGGAGAGGAGCGGTCTGGCTCCGTGGACATGGCGGTTTCGCATTGCTTTCCGGGGCTATAATGCGAGATTTTCCCACCCTGGAGTTTCACAATGCTGCTCGAAGCCCTTTCCATCGGCAAGGATGTTCCCAATGATTTCAACGTTGTCATCGAGATTCCCGCGCGTCTTCCGGGCGTCAAGTTCGAGCTGGACAAGGATTCCGGCTTCCTGAAGGTGGATCGCTTCATGACGACGCCCATGCACTATCCGCTTGACTACGGCTTCATCCCCCACACGCTTTCCGAGGATGGCGATCCGGTCGATATCCTGCTCATCGCCCCCTATCCGCTGCAACCGGGTATCGTGGTGCGCAGCAGGCCGCTGGGCATGCTGGAGATGGAGGACGAAGCGGGCATCGACGCGAAAATCATCGCCGTGCCTGTCTCCAAACTCACGCCGATCTATGACCGGCTCCAGAACATCACGGATGTGGAGCCGTTGCTCCTGGAGCAAATCCGGCACTTCTTCGAGCATTACAAGGATCTCGAAAAGGGCAAGTGGGTCAAGGTGAAGGAGTGGAAAGACATTGAGGCCGCCCGGGCGGAAATCCTCGCCTCCGTCAAACGTCATGCCGCCGCGCAGCAACACTGAGAAAATGCCATGAAAAAGATCGAAGCCATCATCAAGCCCTTCAAGCTGGACGAAGTCCGCGAGGCGCTCTCCGAAGTCGGCGTCACCGGCCTCACCGTGACCGAGGTCAAGGGGTTTGGTCGCCAGAAGGGGCACACGGAGCTTTATCGCGGCGCGGAATATGTCGTCGATTTCCTGCCCAAGATCAAGCTGGAGATCGTCATCCCGGCCCGGCTGGTCGAAGCCGCCATCGACGCCATCTGCAAGGCCGCCCAGACCGGAAAGATCGGCGACGGCAAAATCTTCGTCTTCCCCGTGACGCAGGTCGTCCGCATCCGCACCGGCGAGACGGGCGAAGACGCGATCTGAGACCTTGGGGCCATCTTGCCGGAAATGCGCGCAATGCCAGTTCCCCCCGTACCCGCCGCCGAAATCGCCGCCGATGTCCGGCGCGCGCTGGAAGAAGACATTGGCGCGGGGGACCTGAGCGCCGCGCTGATCCCGTCTGGGCCAGGGGAAGCAACGGTCATCACCCGCGCCGCAGGCGTGCTCTGTGGTCGGGCGTGGTTCGATGCCGCCTTTTTGCAGCTGAATCCGGAAATCCGCAGCATCTGGCATGCGGCGGACGGGGACGAAGTGGCCCCCGGTCAAATCCTGTGCGAACTGGCGGGAGATGCACATGCCCTGCTCTCTGGTGAGCGGACGGCGCTCAATTTCCTGCAACTGCTCTCCGGTGTTGCCAGCAAGACCCGCCGCGCCGTGGCCTGCGTCGCGGGGACGCGGGCAAGGATCGTGGATACCCGCAAGACCCTGCCGGGCCTGCGCCAGGCGCAAAAATACGCTGTGCGCGTTGGCGGCGGCGACAACCACCGGCTGGCGCTCTGGGATGCCATCCTGCTCAAGGAAAACCACATCCTGGCGGCGGGCAGCATTCGCGCCGCGCTTGCCGCCGCTTTCCGGGCCGCCGAGGCCGCAGGGGCGCGTTGCCGCTTTATCCAGATCGAGGTGGAAACCTTGGCGGAACTCGCCGAAGCCCTGGCGGCGGGCGCGCCCATGGTGCTCCTCGACAATTTCGACCTTGCGACGCTGGCCGAAGCCGTTGCCCTGAACCATGGCCGCGCCATTCTGGAAGCTTCCGGCGGCGTGGATTTCGTGACGCTCCCGGCCATCGCCCAAACCGGCGTCGACCGCATTTCCATCGGCGCGCTCACCAAGGATATCCAGGCGCTCGACCTTTCCATGCGTTTCACCGTCCCGCAGACGGCAAACTTGCGGACAGCTTCGTAAACACGAACGCAGGAGAATGCCATGTATGCTTTTTCCAGGAAATGCCAGTATGTCGATGAAAATGGGAAAGCGGCCGATCAGGCCGCGTTTTCCGCCGCCCGCTCAGGCAAGGTCAGGCGGCCTGGGCTTTCCGGAGTTCCGGAAATTCTTGATCAAGCGCAATCCGCTTGGGAATCCAGTTTTCCGCGTTCTTGATCGCCCGCAGAATATCGGGGTGGTCGTCGTTCCGGGCGCGCTGTTTTTCCAGCCACGCCCGCCAGACTTCCACCGGCGCGGAATAAGCTGGCTCATCAATCATCAAGGTCACTTCGGCATCGCCCGTTTAGAGCAGTTTAATAAAACGAGGCGTATAATACAGGGTAGGAAGAGAAAGGAGGAAGAGATGTCGGCACCGCTATCGAATGATCTGAGGAAAAGGATACTTGCGGCCAAAAAAGAGGG
>JAISLJ010000032.1 GCA_031290955.1 Zoogloeaceae bacterium
ACCTTCTTGCCGGCTTCAGCCAACGCCGCCACCAGATTTTGCGTGGTGGTGGATTTGCCGATGCCGCCCTTGCCATAAATGGCGCATTGACGCAGTTTTGCCATGGTGTAATCTCCTTCAAAAGAATCAGTCACAGGACAATCAAACAAATCTGATTGATCGCCCATCTTTGAGCACGATGTGTGCCAGTTCTGAAAAACGCTGGTAACTGACTGATTTCACAGAAAATCAACACAAAAACTGCGGAGGAGACACGCAATGGAACACGACAATGCCTCATCGTTTTGTCGGGCTTGGAACAAAAATCCCACAGGAACACATTCCGGGGCGAAGAAGCCGGGGCACAACGCAGAGGATGCCATCCGCCTGCCGGAGACGGCCTGCCTGCCGATCAACCGCTGCAACCTGCCCGCCGCCATCCTGGGAAGTCTTGCCTACCAGAAGGCCCCGCTGCCGCTGGAACTCGATGGCGTCCGGGAACTGCACCGCGACCTTTTCCGGCGGCTGGAGGCCACGCCACACGCAAAGGCGCGCGCCGAAGTTTTCCGCGATTACATGACGGTACATTTCCGTCTGGAACATCTGGAGGAAGCGGGCCTTGCAACAGGCACGGCGGGCGCCAAGGCGAGCCGTGCCCGGACCAATTACATGAGCCTGATCCGCGGCTGGTGTTTCGATGCGAACGGGCACGAGGGCGCGGCGCTGAAGGGCTGGGTTGAATCCCGCTTTGGCCTTCTGCCGCGCTATCACGGCGGCCTCCTGCGCGCGCCGGAAGACGAGGCCCACCGGCGTTATCGGCGCATCCAGGCACAGATGTGCTACGGCGCCAACGCGCTGGAAGCCCAGCTTGATCTCGTCTATGCCTATTGCCAATATGAATTTGCCCGCGCCCATCCGGAACAGACGCACCTGCAACTCTACCGGGGCGTGAATCGTCTGGAGGAGTACGAAATCCTGGGCGGCGCCCGCAAGGAACCCATCCTGCTGCTCAACAATCTCAGTTCCTGCACTGCCACCCGCGAGCGCGCCGAGGAATTCGGAGATCATATTCTCACGCTGGAAGCGCCGATTCCCAAGATCCTCTTCCACTGCCAGCTCCTGCCCTTCATCCTGAAAAGCGAGGACGAATTCCTGCTGATCGGCGGCCTCTACCGAACGCAGTGCTCACATTGGCCATGATTGACTGGACATTTCCCGAACGCATGCAGGTGTTCCTGAAGAGATGATCAGGACTTCTCTGGCGCACAGGATCAGGGCTGGGCAGTTACAATACGTTCCTTCCCCTACAAGAACTCGGATCCTTCCTGCCCCATGTTGAAACGAATCGATGTCGCACATTTGAAGACTGGGATGTTCATCCAGGAGTTTTGTGGTTCCTGGATGTACCACCCGTTCTGGCGCTCCAATTTCATGCTCTCGGAAGCGGAGGATTTGCGCCGCATCCGCGAGAGCGCCCTGAAGGAAGTCTGGATCGACACCCGGCGCGGCCTGGATGTGGATGCGGGCAAGGAGGCGGAAAGGGCGGAGCATGTCATCCCGTCGCCCCCGCCGCCGCGAAAGGCGGAGGTTCGTCCGGCCTCCCTGCGCGAGGAAGTGGCGCGCGCGGCGAAGATTTGCGCCCGGGCGAAGGAATCGGTCACGTCCATGTTCATGGAGGCGCGCATGGGCAACGCCATCGAGGCCGAACAGGCCGAACCGCTTGTGCATGAGATTTCCAATTCCGTGCAGAGGAACCCCGGCGCGCTCATCAGCCTTGCCCGTCTGAAGACTGCGGACAACTACACCTACATGCACTCGATTGCCGTGTGCGCCCTGATGATCGCTCTTGCGCGGCAGATGCAGTTCGACGAGGCGCAGACCAAGAATGCCGGGCTGGCCGGGCTGATCCACGATGTGGGCAAGATGCGCATCCCGCTGGAAATCCTGAACAAGAACGGCAAGCTCACCGACGAGGAATTCGCGCTCATGAAAACCCATCCCGCCGAGGGCTATCGCATCCTGCAAGACAGCAGCGCCGTCGCCCCGGAAGTCATGGACGTTTGTCTCGCGCACCACGAGAAGCTGGACGGCACGGGCTATCCCCAGGGACTGAAGGGCGAGGGGATCAGCCTTTTTGCCCGCATGAGCGCCATCTGCGACGTCTATGACGCCATTACCTCCGCGCGCCCGTACAAGAGCGGCTGGGACCCGGCAGAATCCCTGCACAAGATGTCCGAATGGAAGGGGCATCTGGACATGTACCTGTTCCGCGCCTTCGTGAAAAGCCTGGGGATTTATCCCATTGGCTCGCTTGTGCGCCTGAAGAGCGGACGCCTGGGTGTGGTGACCGAGCAAAACCCGGCCTCACTGCTCACGCCCAGGGTGAAGGTTTTTTTCTCCACGAAATCCCAAAGCCGCCTTCCCCCCGAACAAATCGACCTTGCCCGCCCCGGCTGCCCGGAAAAAATCATCTCGCGCGAAGAGCCGGAAAACTGGAATTTTCAGGACCTGGACGATCTCTGGGTGATTCCGGCGCATTGAGGGGAGGGGATCGGAAGGTACGCTTCTCCCCGTCCGGACTCAACGCGGCGTACCAAATTTCATACCAGCCGACGATGGGCAGCTGGTCAATCATCGACTTTGCGGCCTCTCGCCATCAGCATCCGCTCGACCATCCATGGCGCGTCTGGATATTTGCGCAGCCGGATCGGACGATCCGAGCGCGATGGCACGAGGGCTTGACCACTTCAATTCCGATTCCGAAATGCCCATTTTTCGGACTGGATGTATATTTTTCACTTGATTGCCGGGTTAATAACTCCACCACCTCTCTGAAAATCCTCGCCACGCGCTGGGTGAGATATTTCTCTCCAACGAGCCGAATTTGCGTGACCAGCCAAGGTCCATTTTCTCGCGTCCCAGCATATTGACAACGATCCATCGTGTTTCGTCGTCATCAATGTACGCGCCGCCAATTGCGTCTGGCGGTATATCCGCAGCGTCGGATGCCCGGATGAATTTTACTCGCATTCCAGAGGAATGGACGGCTGCTGCGTTTTTGATATCCAGCGTCCATTTTCGACGCCAGTTCCGGTTTGGGTGATTTACCATCCTGTGCTCCTCGATCCTGAAAAATGAAGTTCCGGTCGCCATCCCTTGCCCGGCCTCGTCCAAAAAAGCGAAATGCGATTGCCCCGGGAGGCGGCGGGCCTCGTGCCTTCTCTTCGCCGATCCCTGCTATCATGTTGACCCTTCGCTTTCATGGCGGGATGTGTCCGATCATGCGCTTCTTGGTGTTTTTCCTGGTGGTTGCCAACCTGCTCCTGTTCGCCTACGCGCAGGACTATCTGGGCGCGCGCGTCTCGCCGGATCGCGAGCGGCTACAGGCGCAACTCAATTCCGGGGAAATCCGGGTGCTGGCGCGGAGAAAACCGCCGATGACGGAACTTCTCAAGGGATCGCCCGACACAGGGAATGGCCCTGACGCGGGAAGCGCCTCCGAAACACCAACGCCCGTTGTGCCGCCTGCCGGGGCTTCCCCTTCTTCCACCGTGCACTCCCCTGCGGTCGCGCCACCGCCCGCGCTGCCCGCTGTTTCTGCCAACGCCGCGCCGCCGCCCGTTGCGTCCGCTGCGCCGCAAGGAAGCGCGGCTCCGCCCGCCGTTGTGCCCACGCCCGTCAGCGGCAAGACGGCCTGCCTCCTCTTTTCCACGCCCTCCCCCGAAGTCGCCGAGCAGATCGGCGCACAGGCTTCCCGCGTCGGCTTGCGCATCACCGTGCGCAGCGAGGGCGCCTGGTGGGTCTTCATCCCGCCGCTTTCCGACCGGCAAGCCGCCGTCCGGAAGGTGGGGGAACTGAAGAACCTGGGTGTGGCGGAATCCTTCATCATCAATGACGGGCCGCAACGCTTTGCGATTTCCCTGGGTGTTTTTTCCCGCGCGGAAACGGCGCAAGCCTATCTCGCCCGCCTGCGGGAAAAAGGCGTGCGCAGCGCCCAGGCCGGGCCGCGCCTGACCGAAAAATCGCATCAACTGGAAGTGCGCGGCGACGCCCTCGCGCTCGTCCCCCTGCGCCTCAACCAGCCCGCTGGCGTGACCAGCCAGGATTGCCCGTAGATGTTCGTTGTCGGACTCACCGGGGGCATCGGCAGCGGCAAGAGCACGGTTGCCGCGCTGTTCGCGCGCGCGGGCGGCGGCCTTGTGGATACCGACGAAATCGCGCACCGGCTCACGGCCCCGGATGGCGCGGCGCTCCCCCACCTTACGGAAGCCTTCGGCCCCGGCATTCTCGATGCCACGGGCGTGCTGGATCGCGCTGCCCTGCGACGGCTGGCATTTTCCGACCCGCAGGCAAGAGCGCGTCTGGAAGGCATCCTGCATCCCATGATCCGCGAACGCGCCCAGACGGAAATCCGCGCCGCCGCCACGCCCTACGTGCTTCTCGCCGTTCCCCTGCTGCTGGAGACAGGCGGCAGGAACGCCTATGCCATCGACCGCCTCCTCGTCGTCGATTGCCCGGAAGAAACGCAACTGACCCGCGTCATGGCCCGCAGCGCCCTGACCCGCGCGGAAGCACAAGCCATCCTGGACGCCCAGATCGACCGAAACACCCGCCGCATGGCAGCGGACGACATCATCGAAAACCAGGGCACGCCAGAAGAACTGGAACCCATCGTGAATTGCCTGCACCAAAGCTACCTGGCTGCCGCCCGCCAGAAAAGAACATCTGCCCTCTGACAAGCGTAGCGTGTTTGCCCAACCGGGAGACTTCCGCAAGTTTTGTGCGTAGGGAATTTTGGGTGGGGGATTTCTGGTAGACTTGCCCGATTTTCATCAAGGAGTCTGATAATGAACGTGTATCAGCTTTACCTGTTTGATCGTGCGCGGCATACGGGGATGATCCCGAAGGATGTGAAAGACATTGATGTGGTGCGGCAGGCGGTGAAGACCCTGCTGACGGTGGAAGTGGGAGCCAATCCCCGCTTTGCGCGGCTGGGGGAATGCCTTTCGGAATACATGGAGCAGTTTCCGGCTTCCTTCCGTCTTTCTTGCGATCCGCGGGCGGAATTGGTGAACTGGGAGGGGGCCATCTGGCGGCCGGAGGTGGAAGCCGATGACGGGGAGGAATTCGCAAATGGCATGGAGGCTTTCTTCTCGGTGCTGTTTCCCCTGGCGCGGCGCTTGAAGCTGGATATCTACGATGCGATGCGGGGCGTTTATCTTCCGGCCAAGGGGCAGGCCGTGCCGCCAGAGGAAGGGCAGCGGTATCGGCTGGATTTTGATCCGGACGCGGCTGGCAATCCGTGGGCGATTCCGCCGCGCTTTGATCTTGCGAGGAAATTCGCCGCCAATGGGCTGGCGGCAGTCGAGATCAATGGCAAATGGGGATTCATTGATGAAAAAGGCGCGGAAGTCATTCCCCCGAATTTTGACTCTGTGGAGAGTTTTGCCGCCAATGGTCTGGCGCGGGTCAAGGTCAATGGCAAATGGGGATATCTCGACGCAAAGGGCAAGCTCGTCATCGCGCCGCGTTTTTCCAATGTGAAAGACTTTACCGCCAATGGTCTTGCAGCCGTCCGTGTGGAGGGCAAGGAAGGCTATATCAATGAAAAGGGCGAGGAAGTCATTCCGCTACGTTACCGTGTTGCGTTTGATTTTGCCGCTAATGGATTTGCGCAAGTCGTGATCGACATGAAATGTGGTCTCATCAATGAAAAAGGTGAGGAAGTCGTCCCGGTTCGCTATGAGGATGTGCGGAATTTTTCCGAAAACGGTCTTGCATGCATCAAGATGAATGGAAAATATGGGTACATCAATACCAGAGGCGAGGAAGTGATTCCGCCGCGCTTTGACATGACCTGGGGCTTTTCCGCCAATGGCCTGGCGCTGGTTTATCTCTGCGAAAACGCGGGGGAAAATGCTCCGGCGTATTATGACGTTGTTGCGAATGCATGGGTCAAGGAGAATGGCAAATATGGCTTCATCAACGAAAGGGGCGAGGTAGTCATTCCGCTGCGCTTTGATGACGCGGGAAACTTTGCTGCCAATGGTCTGGCGCGCGTCAAGGCCCATGAAAAACATGGTTTCATCAATGCGAAAGGCGAGATCGTCATTCCTCTGCGTTTTGACGACGCGGGCAGGTTTTGCGCCAATGGTTTGGCCCGAGTTGCGGTCAATGGAAAATATGGATTCATCAATGCGAAAGGCGAAGAGGTCATTCCGTTGCGCTTTGACAAAGCGGATTATTTTGTCGCCAATGGCCTGGCGCGGGTCAGCGTCAATGGCAAATGGGGTTTTATCAATGAAAAGGGCGAGGAGGTCATTCCGCCGCGTTTTGACGGGGCGGAGAATTTTGCTTCCGCGCACGGCTACCTCGTTGAAAAAGACGAAGAAGCCCCGCCACATCTTTGGCTGGCAAGGGTCAAGATCGCAGGGAAAACTGCTTTCATCAACGCCAAGGGCGCGGTACTGCCGTATGACATGGATTGCGTTATTGTACGCGCCAATGGTCTGCTGTTGGCGGAGAAAAAATTATCCGGGCTGAAAAGGTGTGTTACCTATCTGAATGAAAAAGGCGAGGAAGTCATCCCCCTGCATTTCGATGATGCAGGAACCTTTGCCACCAATGGGTTGGCCGTCGCCAGAATCGGCAACAAATGGGGCTACATTCGCGCGGAGATGCGCAAGGAAGCGGAGTTGCCCATTCATGAAGTGACGATTCCGGGGCTGGTGAAGATAGCGCGAAAAGACGTCCAGAATCATCCCATTCCCTGGGCGATTCCGCCGCGTTTTGACGAGGCGTATGCATTTGCCACCAATGGATTAGCATTTGTCAAGGTCGATGCTAAATGGGGCGTCATTAATGAAAGGGGCAAGGAAGTCATTTCGCCGCGCTTTAATGATGTGAGGCGGGGGTGGCCTATATCTATGTGGACACCAGAATGTTTCGGGCTATGGGTTCAGGGGCTGGCATGGGTCGCGGCCAACGGCAAATGGGGTTGCATCAACGAAAAATGCGAGGAGGTCGTTCCGCTGCGTTTTGATGCCGCAGGATATTTTTATAATAACGGCTTGATTCCGGTTGCGATCAATCACAAATGGGGTTATGTCGACGAAAGAGGCAAGGAAGCGATTCCTCTGCATTTTGACGGCGCAGGGGATTTTTCTGCCAACGGGCTGGCATGGGTCAAGGTCAATGACAAATATGGCTACATCAACAAAAAGGGGGAACATGTTATTCCGCCGCGCTTTGACGAGGCGGAGAATTTTTCCGCCAATGGTTTGGCGTGCATCAAAGTCAATGACAAAAAAGGATACATCAACGAAAAAGGGGAAGAAGTGATTCCCCCACGTTTTGACATCGCATTCAGTTTTGCCGCCAATGGCTTGGCAATAGTTCGTGCAGGAGATATCAAAAATGGCAAATGGGGCTATATCAACGCAAGAGGAGAAGAAGTCATTCCGCTGCGTTTTGATTTTGTTAATGATTTTGCCGCCAATGGCTTGGCGCTTGTCAAAGTCAATCGCCAATATGGGTACATCAATGAGAGAGGCGAGGAAGTCATTCCATTGCGTTTCGACTTTGCGAGCGAATTTTCGGGGGACTTTTACAACGCCACTGGTTTGACGTGGGTCGAGATTGATGAGTCCATCTTCACTGGCAAAAAAATTGGTTTCATCAATGCCAAGGGCGAGTATGTTATCCCGCCGCGTTCCATCCCGTTCTTTGAACTGTGCTCCAATGGCTTGATCTTGGTGGAAAGAAGGGGGCAATCCAGTTTCATCAATGCCAAGGGAGAAGAAGTCATCCCGCCATGTTTTGATGGCGCAGGGTGTTTTAACAATGGTCTGGCAGCAGTCTTGAAGCAGCGTAAATGGGGATACATTAATGAAAAGGGCGAGGAAGTCATTCCGCCGCGCTTCGATCAGGTAAATCACTGGCCCTCCAACGGACTGGCAGCCGTCATGCTCAATGGCAAATGGGGCTACATCCGTTTCCCCTGATTTTTAATCCTGAAAATAGCGCCGCTTTTGCTGCCGCTGGCTGGTCAGCGTGATCTTGCCCTGGGCGAATTCCAGAATCAAAGCGCCGTCTTCGGCGGTGTTGCGGGTTTTGCTGCCTTGGGCGGCGTAGCGGGCCAAAGTTTCTGGGCGGGGATGGTTGAAACGGTTGCGGTAGCCTGCGGAAGCCAGTGCCCAGCGCGGCGCAACGGCGGCAACAAAGGCCGGAGTGGAGGAGCGATGGCTGCCGTGGTGCGGCATCAGCATCACCTCAGCGGCAAGGGGCGCGGCGGCGGCGAGGAGGCGGCGCTCCGTGCGCGCCTCGATATCCCCGGTGAGGAGCAGGCGTCCGGAAGGCGTTGTGACCTTGAGGACGCAGCTATCCTCATTCCTGCCCTGCGGCGCTTCCCCTGGCTTCCCGGCGGGGATTCTGGGCGGATGCAGGAATTCAAAGCGGATGCCGTCCCACGTCCAGTGTGTGCCAGTCTGGCATGGCTCGCCGCCGGGCAGATCGGGGATGGAGGAAAGCAGGCGGGTGATGGCAAGCGTCCCGCGCACACTCTCGAAGCCGCCGGAATGATCCTTGTCCCGGTGCGAGAGCACCAGCATGTCGAGCCGCCCGATGCCGCGGGAAACAAGGTAGGGCAGCACCACGCGACGACCGGCGTCATCGGCGTCGCGGGAGGGGCCGTAGACGGGGCCGGTATCGTAGAGCAGGCGATGTCCGGCGCTCTCCAGCAACACGGCGCTGCCCTGGCCCACGTCCAGCACCGTGACCCGCAGCGTCCCCGGCGGCAGGCTGGGCGCTGGCCAGAATACAAGCGGCAGGAGGAGGAAAAGGCCCGCGCCCTTGCCCGGCACGCCACGCGGCAAAAGGAGAATGGGCGCGGCAAGGGCCGCCAGCGCCACCGCCCAGGGCGCGGGCGTGGGCGTTTGCCACAGCGGCCAGGCGGCGCACCATTCCAGAAGGCGCATGAGTGGCGCGAGAATGCCGTGCGCAAGATCAAGGAGCAGCAGCCCCGGCCCCCAGCAAAAGAGGGCCGCCAAGAGGGTGAGCGGCGTAATCACCAGGCTGACAAGCGGAATCGCCAGCAGGTTGGCGAAGGGCGCGGCAAGGGGGAATTGCCGGAAGACGCAGAGCAGGATGGGCAAGGTCGCCAAGGTCGCCGCCCATTGCGTGTGACCGAACGTCCGCAGTCCGCTCCCCAGTCTACTGCGCAGGCGCTCGGGGAGGGAGGCAGGCGTCTCAGGCTGCGCCGCCAGCCGCGTGCCGACCCAGACCAGCGCCGCGACGCTCCCGAAGGAAAGCCAGAAGCCAGGAGCCAGCACGGCCCAAGGGTCGAAGATCCAGATCACGGTGAGCGCGGCAAGCAGGATGCGTCCGCTCCCCGGCGCGCGCCCGGAACAGAGCGCAAGACCGGCAACGCCCAGCATGAGGAACGTGCGTTGCGCGGGAATGCCGAATCCGGAAAGGAGCGCATAGGCGAAGGCAGCGAGCGTGCCCGCGAGGATGGCGGCGCGGGGCGCGGCAAGCCGACGGCAAAGCGACGGGTAAAAGCGCCAGAGGCGATGCGTGAGCCACATGACAAGCAAGGCGGCCAGGGTCACATGCAGGCCGGAGATGCTCATGAGATGGGTGGTGCCCGTGCGGTTGAACACGGCCCATCCTTCGGCGGAAATGGCTTGCTGGTCGCCAATGGCCAGCGCGGTGAGGATGCCGCCATAGGGCGCGTCCCGCATCCGCGTCACAAACCGTTCACGAATGCGCGCGCGGATTTGGTGCACGGCGAGCATCGGCCTGCGCAACAGGGTTTGCGCCGTGGGCGCGGCAAGGCGCGCGGGCGGCGGCGCGGCGCGGATGTAACCGGTGGCGCGCAGCTTGCGTTCCAGAAGCCACGCCTCGTATGCAAAACCATCCGGATTGCTCGTGCCATGCGGACGTTTTAGGCGCACGGTGATCTGCCAGCGTTCGCCAACCGCCATGCGCCGCCCCGTGCTTTCCGTGATTTCGTCCGATTCCGGGCCGGGCGTTTCGGTCATGCGGCGGTAGTGGCTGAGCCAAAGACGGCGCGGCACTTGCCGCCCCAGCGCGAGGCCGGGCGTTTCGAGCCTTTCCACCAGGAAGACGAAGCGTTGCCCCATCCCGAATTCCACGGGGAGCGAGGCGACCGTGCCGGTCAGGGTGATGTCCTTTCCCTCCCACTCGAACGCGAGTTGGTCACTGAGCCGCAGCTCCGCCCGCCAGGCCGCCCAGCCAAAACCCAAGGCAAATCCGGCAACAAGCGCGGCAGCGAGCGCGAGAAAGGAAAACACGCCGCCGCGACGGCGCAGGCAAAGACAGAGCGCGCCCAGCAAGACGCCCAGGCAAAAGAACAGCAGGCCATGTTCCGGCAAGGCGGGAAGTTGTTGCAGCGTCAGGACGCCGCCCAATCCCGCGACTTGCAACACGACGCCCAGCGCCCCCGAATGTGGAAGGCCGGGGGAGCGCAGGAATTCAATCAGGAAGGCAAGGCCGCGCATGCGCGCGATCCTCCCGCGTCGCTGGCGACACAATCTGCGCTCCCGCCTGCGGAAGGCGCGGGAAGCCTGCGGCGCGGAGCGGCTTTGTTGATCCTGAAATGCGCGACCATGAGTCCGCACAGTCTCATGGCGTCAATCAAGCGGAGGTCTCTGGTGGAAAGCGGATGTAGCCCCACTTGCCATCAAGCGCAACTGCCGCCAAACCATTGGCGGAGAATTCCCCTGCCCTCTGGAAGCGTGGCGAAATGATACCTTCACCTTTTTCGTTGATATACCCCCACTTGCCTTGTTTAAGAACTGGAGCCAAACCATTGGCAGCAAATGAGTCCGCATCATCAAAGCTCAACGGAATGATTTCCTCGCCTTTGGCATTGATGAAGACGAACTTTCCTCGCGCCTCAACCAAAATTAACCCATTGGCACTTTCACCATATATCTCACGAAAACGTGGCTGGATGACGACATCTCCCTTGGTATTGATGAAACCAATTTTCCCATCGATCACGACATACGCTAGACGACCGTTGTCTTTATTAAATTCTCCCCCTCCATCAAAGCGTGGAGGAATGACACAATCGCCTCTTTCGTCAATGTAACCATATTTGCCATCAATCTCGACCCGCGCCAAACCATTGGCAAAATCATCTGCTCTATCAAAACGCGGCGAGATGATGGTCTCGCCTTTTTCGTTAATGTATCCCCATTTGCCATTGATTTCGACCTCCGCTACCCCATCAACATTAAAAGCACTCGTATTATCAAAATGCGGTGGAATGACTTCCTCACTTCTTTCATTGATATACCCATATTTGCCATTGATTTCAACACATGCCAATCCATTAGCAGCAAAATCTCCCACAAAGTCAAAACGTAACGGTATGATTTCCTTACCTTTTTCATCAATGAAACCTCTTTTCCCATTAACTTTAGCCCGTGCCAGCCCATTGGCGGCAAAATCCCATAAATCATCGAAACAAAATGGGACAACTGCTTCACCTCTCTGGTTGATAAACCCCCACTTCCCATTCACCTTGGTTCGTGCCAGCCCATTGGCGGCAAAGTCCATGCCAGCGTCAAAGCACGGCGGAACGACTTCCTCGCCTTTTTCATTGATGTAGCCCACTTTACAGTTCTTGTGATCCCCTATCCTGAACATCGCCAGACCATTGTAAAATTTCTCTGCCCAATCAAAACGCGGCGTAACCACCCAAGAGATGGGCGCGTCCTGATCCTGAATCTCTTCCCGCGCCGCCTTCTTCACCAGCCCCGGTATCGTCACTTCATGAATGGGCAACTCTGGTTCTTCCTTCGCGGCATCCGGATCGAACTCTCTCCGATAGCGGGTTCCTTCCTGCAAAGGCAAGGCCGGGCCACGGGCCGGGAGGTAGACTTTTTGCATTTCGTCGTAGATATCCAGCTTCAGGCGTCGCGCCAGCGGAAACAATACGGCGAAGAAGGCGATCATGCCCTCCGCGAATTCTGCCTCATCATCCGCCTCCACCTCCGGTCGCCAGACCGCCCCTTCCCAGTGCGCCAGCTCCGTTCGCGGCTCGCAGGAAAGACGAAAAGAGGCCGGAAACTGTTCCATGTAATCCGCCAAGCATTCCCCCAGACGCGCAAAACGCGGATTGACGCCCACTTCCACCGTCAACAGGGTTTTTACCGCCTGCCGCACCACCGCGATCTCCCGCACATCCTTTGGCACCATCCCCGTATGTCGCGAGCGGTCGAACAGATAAAGCTGATACACATTCATTGCCAATCCCCTCTATATGCAAACGGGGCAAGTCTACCAGAAATCCCCCACGCAACCCCCCCCTCCCGCACAAAACTTCCAAACCACCTGCCCCGCCCGCTTGAACCAAACGGACATTTGCAACCATGACAAACGTTCCCCGTAACGAGACGAACGCCCAATGCTTCGTCATTGCGAGGAGCGTAGCGACGCGGCAATCCATACCCTTTCCCCCTTGGAACGCCTCACGCGAAGAACCGGATTGCCACGGGCCTTCGGCCCTCGCAATGACGAAGGGTTGGATGCCTTGCGCTTCCTTCCTTTCCATGACGAAGGTTTGGGGCGTTTCCGGGGGCGTTGTTGCGGATGCTTCCGAAGGTAGGGGCATCATCCTGCCGCCCCTCTCAGGTACCGAAGAAATCTTTTACTTTTTCCATCCAGGATTTGGCGCGGGGGTGGTGGGTGTCGTTGCCGCAGCTGATGTCTTCCAGTTCGCGCAGGAGTTCTTTCTGGCGTTCGGTAAGCTTGACCGGGGTTTCCACAACCACATGGCAGAAAAGGTCGCCGCGCGTGTGGCTGCGCATAGGGCGAATGCCCTTGCCGCGCAGGCGGAAGGCGCGACCGGATTGGGTCTCAGCGGGAATGCTGATCTTCGCGGCCCCCTCTAGGGTAGGCACCTCGATTTCCCCACCCAGCGCCGCCGTGGTGATGGAAATGGGCATCTCGCAATGCAGGTCGCCATGATCGCGGGTAAAGACCGGGTGTGGCTTCAGGTGAAGCTGCACGAAAAGATCGCCCGGCGGCCCGCCGTTGCCGCCGTGCTCGCCCTCGCCAGAGAGGCGGATGCGCGTACCCTCATCCACGCCAGCGGGAATCTTGACCGTTAACGTCTTGTGGCTCCGAATCCGGCCGTTCCCGTTGCAATCCGGGCAAGGGTCCGCAATGTAGCGCCCGGTGCCGTGGCACTGGTGGCAAGTCTGTTGGATGGAAAAAAAGCCCTGTTGCAGGCGAATCTGCCCAGAACCCTTGCAGACCGGGCATACCGTGGGCTGTGTACCGGGCTTGGCGCCGGAGCCGTGGCAGGTTTCACAGGCTTCCATTGTCGGGATGCGGATCTTGGTTTCCGCGCCCTGGGCAGCCTGCTCCAGCGTGATTTCAAGGTCATAGCGTAGATCCGCGCCGCGATAGGCACGGGAATGCCCGCCTCCGCCCCCGCCGCGTCCGCCGAAGATTTCATCGAAGATGCCACCGAAGGCATCGGCAAAATTGCCGAAACCACCCGCGCCGAAACCACCCGCGCCCGCCTGACCCTCAACGCCCGCGTGGCCATATTCATCGTAGGCGGAGCGCTTCTGGGCATCGGAGAGAATCTCATAGGCCTCCTTGACTTCCTTGAACTTTTCTTCCGCCGAGGCGCTATCCGGGTTCCGATCCGGGTGATACTTCATGGCGAGCTTGCGGTACGCCTTCTTGATCTCGTCCTCGCTCGCGTCACGGTTAATGCCGAGAATTTCGTAATAGTCTTTCTTGCTCATGGTATGGCGTTCCTGATGTGCATGGCCGCGATGGCGTCAGCGCGGAAAGAAGGGCTTGCCCCCCATGAACCAGTCGCTGCAACAGCCCTGCGGACAGCAACCTTGCGGATGGGAAACGGGGATGCGAAAACATCCCCCGTTCCGGCATGGCGGGACGCGGAGCGCTTATTTCCCGTCCTTCACCTCGGTGAATTCGGCGTCGATCACGTCACTTTCCTTCTTCGCGGCACCCTGCGCCGTGTCGCTGCCGGAGGCCGCCGCTTCCGCCTGTTGCTGGGCATAGACCCGCTCGCCCAACTTTTGCGCCGCCGCGCTCAGAGCCTCGGTCTTGGCAATGATGGCATCCTTGTCCGTGTCGCGCGCGGCCTCTTCCAGTTCCTTGATCGCGGCCTCGATCTTCTCCTTCTCGCCCGCTTCCAGTTTGTCGGCGAATTCGCTCAGGGATTTCTTCACCAGATGGATGGTGGCCTCCGCGCCGTTGCGGGCATTGGCAAGCTCGCGCGCCTTCCTGTCTTCTTCGGCGTGCAGTTCGGCATCCTTTACCATCGCCTGGATTTCCGCCTCGGAAAGCCCGGAATTGGCCTTGATGGTGATCTTGTTTTCCTTGCCGGTGCCCTTGTCCCTGGCGGAAACGTGCAGAATACCGTTGGCGTCGATGTCGAACGTCACCTCGATCTGCGGCAGGCCGCGCGGCGCGGGGGGAATGCCTTCCAGGTTGAATTGCCCCAGGCTCTTGTTGCCGGAGGCCACTTCGCGCTCGCCTTGCAGCACGTGGATGGTCACGGCGGATTGGTTGTCGTCGGCGGTGGAGAACACCTGGCTTGCCTTGGTGGGAATGGTGGTGTTCTTCTGGATCAACTTCGTCATCACGCCGCCCAGGGTTTCGATGCCGAGCGAGAGTGGCGTCACATCGAGCAGCAGCACATCCTTCACCTCGCCTTGCAACACGCCGCCCTGGATCGCCGCGCCCACGGCCACGGCCTCATCGGGGTTCACGTCGCGGCGCGGCTCGCGGCCAAAGAATTCCTTCACCTTTTCCTGCACCCGAGGCATGCGGCTCATGCCGCCGACGAGAATCACATCGTCAATCTCGGAGACCTTGCTGCCTGCGTCCTTCAGGGCGGTCTGACAGGGCGAGATGGTGCGCTCGACGAGATCATCGACCAGCGCCTCGAACTTGGCGCGGGTGATCTTCTGCGTCAGGTGCTTGGGGCCGGAAGCGTCCGCCGTGATGTAGGGCAGGTTCACTTCCGTCTGCTGGCTGGAAGAAAGCTCGATTTTCGCCTTTTCCGCCGCTTCCTTCAGGCGTTGCAGGGCGAGCACGTCCTTCTTGAGGTCGATGCCGGATTCCTTCTTGAATTCCTCGATGATGTAGTCGATCAGCCGCTGGTCGAAATCCTCGCCGCCCAGGAAGGTGTCGCCGTTCGTCGCCAGCACCTCGAACTGCTTTTCGCCATCGACATCGGCAATCTCGATGATGGAAATATCGAAGGTGCCGCCGCCCAGGTCATAGACGGCGATCTTGCGATCCTTCCTTGAATCCTTGTCCATGCCGAAGGCAAGTGCCGCGGCGGTGGGTTCGTTGATGATGCGCTTCACTTCCAGCCCGGCGATGCGTCCGGCGTCCTTGGTGGCCTGCCGCTGGCTATCGTTGAAGTAGGCGGGCACGGTGATGACCGCCTCGGTGACTTCCTCGCCCAGATAATCCTCGGCGGTCTTCTTCATCTTGCGCAGCACTTCGGCGGAAACCTGTGGCGGGGCGATCTTCTTGCCGCGCGTTTCCACCCAGGCGTCGCCGTTCTCCGCCTTGACAATCTTGTAAGGCATCAGGCCGATGTCCTTTTGCACTTCCTTTTCCTCGAAGCGGCGACCAATCAGACGCTTCACGGCATAAAGCGTGTTTTCCGGATTGGTGACGGCCTGCCGCTTGGCGGGCGCGCCGCAGAGGATTTCCTCATCCTTGGTGTAGCCGACCACGGAAGGCGTGGTGCGCGCGCCCTCCGAATTCTCGATCACCTTGGCGCTGCCGCCTTCCATGACGGCGACACAACTGTTGGTGGTGCCCAGATCGATGCCGATGATTTTGCCCATTGCAATTCCTTTCGTTTGAAACGCGCAACACGCGCGGTTGGATATGGTACTGTCCCGCTACGTGAGGCTTCCCCCCCAAAATTTCAAGTGTGCCCTGCGAGTCCTGCGGACGGCAATTTTTCACAAGCCCCCTGGAATTCTATGGGAACTTCGCCGCACATCCCTGGAACCTCGCCGCAAACGAGCGCAGCGAAGCGCTCCAGGAAGGCGCTCGCAACAAGCGAATTCCTGATGCGCTCTCGCCATCCTGAAGAGAAAGAGAGGGCCATTGCCATGCTGGATGAAATCGTGCGCCGCTACGAAAAGGATCCTTCCCCCAACATGCGCGAGGTCGTCGCCAGGGCGCTTTTCATCAAGGGCATATTTTTGAGGAGCGAGAAAAAATACGCGGAAGCCATCGCCCTCTTCAACAGGATTACGCGCCGAGGCAGCCAGTCGGGGCTGTAGGACATGATGAAACTTCTTCAGAATACAGGGCGTGTTGTCCAGAACGCGAGGCGCGTTGTCCAGAACACGGAACGGTGGGCGCAAGCGGGAAGGACATCACATAAAAATAACCGCCGATGGATTGCCGCGCTGCGCTCGCAATGACGAGGCTGGGGTGTGGTCGCCATGAGGGAACGTCCGTCCACGGCAACGAGAAAAATCCCCGCAACAATGAGCCGAACACCCGCAACAACGCGCCCGCCCCCCCACAACCCTTCACCGTAACGAGAAGCCGCCAAACCCCCCGTCATTGCGAGGGCCGTAGGCCCGCAGCAATCCACGCCCCGATTCTTCACGTGAAGCGTTCCAAGGATGGAAAGGGGGGTGTGGATTGCCGCGTCGAATACGTGGCGGGATAATGAACGTGATCGTTTTGTCAATGTATCCATATTTGCCATTCTCTTTGACAGGAGCCAGACCGTTGTCGGCAAAGGGCCATGCGTTGTCGAAACGTGGCGGGATGATGAATGTACCCGTTTTGTCAATCCATCCCCATTTGCCATTCTCTTTGACGTAAGCCAGACCGTTGTTGGCAAAGTCGTCTGCGTAGTCGAAACGTGGCGGGATGACAATTTCGCCTTTTCCGTTGATGTAACCGTGTTTGCCATCAAAAAAAATAAATTCTCCCAAGGGCGGCTTTTCCGCATGTGGCTTGTCCGGCTCCGCGCCGGATATGAAAAACCATCCCGCCCATGAGAGGCACAGCAGCGCCGCCACGACCGCGCCCACTTTCCAGGCCATGCCGCTTTTCTTGTTCCGCTTTTGGGTTTCCGCCACGGCGGCGGAATGCCGGATGTCCGGCGCAATCGCGGTCTCTTGCGGCGGCGCTTCCCCGCCGACCTCGGCAAACGGGCCGGGATGTCCGCAGTTCGGGCAGGCGAGCGCTTTACTGGAAATCTGTTTCTTGCAATCGGGACACGTCACTAACATGATCTGTTCTCCATTCATTCAGGAAATCGGGGGAAAGCGCATTGCGCGCAAAAATTTGCGGCTTCGCCGTGGCGCTCACTCGTCAAAAAGCGAGGCGCGTAGCGGCGCGGCAAGCGTGGAACGGGTGTGTGGATTGCCACGGGCCTTCGGCCCTCGCAATGACGAGGATTGGGTTCATGATTGGCCTTGGGTGTGGTTGCAATGAAAAAGGAGTGTGGATTGCCACGGGCCTTCGGCCCTCGCAATGACGAGGGTGGGAACGCCTCGCGCTTCCTTTTTCGCCATGACGGGATGCCTGCCCGCGCCCGCAACAACGCGCCCAACCTCCAATACTTCGTCATTACGAGCGCAGCGCGGCAATCCATCGGCCTTCACCTGCGCGATGTCCTTTTCGCCCTTACGGCACAATGGCGCTGTAGATTTCGCTCCACGGGCCTTTGAGGCCGGTGGGGCCGATCCAGC
>JAISLJ010000033.1 GCA_031290955.1 Zoogloeaceae bacterium
CGGCGTCGACGGCCCCACAAAACCGCCTTGCGCAAACGCCGACGCCGCAAGCAGACATCCAGCGCAGCAAAGGGAAAGGCTTTGGAATTTCTTCATCATCATCATGGCAAGGCTCCTGGGAGAATTCGGGTTAAAAGTCAATCGTCGTTGCGGGATTATATCGTTCTATGCAGGCCAGCAACCATTCGCCTCCCGCAATCATTACATTCCGAACGATTCCATTCCGATTCGTGGCTGGCCTTTGTTTCGGGCAGAAAGTATCACTGCGGTCAGTGATTGAATTGTAGACCGTCACTCGAAGCTCATCCTTTTCCCCCATGTCACCCCATTCCAATTCTGCATATTCTGGCTCCACAAGCGCGTAATTCTCATAATCGAAAAGACTGCCAGACGCGGGATTTCCCATTGGAGGAAAACTGTCGCATTCAAAGCCAACGCCGCCCAACACGTAATTTCCCCCAATCTTCGGAATCCCGATACTTGAAAATAGGAGCATATCCTCCTGAGTATACTTTGGAACGGCTACCATCCGCAAAACGCACAACATCGTTCTTCTCAAGCTGATCTGCCCGGGTCCAGCCCACACCTTCCACCCAAAAAGGATGATTGCCGGTCGTATTGATAATTTCACATTTCCCATTCTGATTGAGAATACGGACACTCCTGATGGTTTTATTTTTGTGAACGAAGGTATTCACCACCCGTTTGTATTCTGGCTTGCCAGAACCATCCTCCGGGCTGGAAAGCACGTAGTCCCCGACCTTGATTTCCTCAATCGGCTTGAGTCCTTCCCTGGTATGCACTCGTGTTCCCTTGCCGAAACATCCGCCCGCCGTATCCGGGAGGCGGATATTTTCATCTGTCTGGATCGCTTTCCTGGCGACCATTCAAACGCCCTCTTGCCGCAGCCGCGCCAGATAGGGGCCGAATCCTTGTTCGCCCAGCCAGAAATGCAGCAGATGATCGATACCCTTGCTGGTGAGCGTTGCGCCTGCCAGAGCATCCACCTGATGCGCCGCGTCCTTGCCGCCGGGTTGGACGCCGCCTTTCACGATCTCGATATTGGGCTTGCCGTCCGCGTCAAAGAGCGTCTTGCCGGGCCACAGCGCCTTCCATTTGGGATTGTCGACTTCACCGCCCAAGCCCGGCGTCTCGCCGTGCTGGTAAAACCCAAGGCCGACCACGGTATTCAGATCGGGCTTGATGGCGAGAAAACCATAGAGCGTCGACCACAGGCCATAGCCGCGCACGGGCAGGATCAGGGCTTCCAGTTCGTCGCTGCCATCCGCCTTCACCAGCCGGTAGACCGTGGCGTATTGCTCGCGCCGCTTGATGAGGGCGATATCCACATCTCCCGGCAGCGCGGCGGAAGCGGCGGGGTCGCGCGCCGCCTTCAGGGGGTCGAAGGTGAGCGGGTCGTGGGTTTCGCTCGGCGCGCCGGTGGCAAGGTCAATGACTTCGGCGCGGATGCGTTTTGCGAAGAGTTCCTGCGCTTCCCGTGCCGAGAGCGTCGGGCTGCCGACGCCCGCAATCGCCAGGATGCTGCGCTGTTTGTCCAGCAGGCGGTTTTCCTGCTGCACGGGTTTTAAATAAATCGCCGACCCGGCGACGAACACCGAAGCGACGAGACTCACAACCAGCGCGACGATGAGCGTGCGCGCGGTGGATTCCTTATTGCTGGACATGGCGTGCCATCCTCCGTTTGATGTTGGCGGTGACCACGAAATGGTCGATCAGGGGGGCGCAGAGGTTGGCGAACAGGATCGCCAGCATCATGCCTTCCGGGAACGCGGGATTGACCACGCGAATCAGCACCACCATGACGCCGATCAACCCCCCGAAAATCCACTTGCCGGTATCGGTCATGGCCGCCGACACCGGGTCGGTCGCCATGAAGATCATGCCGAAGGCGAAGCCGCCCAAGACCAGATGCCAGTACCAGGGCATGGCGAACATGGGATTCGTGGCCGAGCCGATGGTGTTGAAAAGAAAGCTCGTCGCCACCATGCCCAACATGACGCCGGAGACGATGCGCCAGGAGGCGATGCGGGTGATCAGGAGCAGGATGCCGCCCAGGAGGATCGCCACCGCGCAGGTCTCGCCGATGGCGCCGGGCATGATGCCGAGCAAGGCGAACCACCAGTCCGTGCCCTGCGAGGAGAAATAGGCCGGCGCGCCGTCTGCCGCCAGCGCGAGCGGCGTCGCGCTGGTGAGGCCATCGACCGCCGTCCATACCGCGTCGCCGGAAATCTGTGCCGGATAGGCAAAGAACAAAAAGGCGCGCCCGGTCAAGGCGGGATTCAAAAAATTCTTGCCGGTGCCGCCAAAGACTTCCTTGCCGATAACCACGCCAAAGCTGATGCCAATCGCCACCTGCCAGAGCGGGATGGAAGGCGGCAGGATGAGCGCGAAGAGCACGGAAGTCACAAAGAAGCCTTCATTCACCTCATGCCCGCGCACCACGGCGAACAGCACTTCCCACAGGCCGCCCACCGCGAAGGTGACGAAATAGATGGGCAGGAAATAGGCCGCGCCGTGGACCAGGTTATCCCACAGGCTGGCGGGATTGAACCCGGCGACCTGCGCAATCAGCCAGAGCCGCCAGCCCTCCCAGCTTCCCTGCGCCGCCGCGAGCAACTCCGGATAGGCGGCGTAGCCGCTGTTGGCCTGGAAGCCCACGTTCCACATGCCCGCGAACATGGCCGGGAAGGTGGCGATCCAGACCAGGATCATGATGCGCTTCAAATCCATCGCGTCGCGCACATGCGCTGTGCTGCGGGTGACGCTGGCGGGACGGTAGAGGAAGGTGTCGGTCGCCTCGTACAGGGCATAGAGTTTCTCGAAGCGCCCGCCCTTCTCGAAATGCGGCGCCACGCGGTCAAGCAATTGTCGCAATCCCATGACTCAACCCTCCTTCTCGATGTGATGTCCTGCGGACGGCGGTACTGCGGACGGCGATTTTCCCTGCGGATTCCATCCTTTTTGCAGATTCTTTTCCATGATTCAGCCTTCCTGCTCAATACGGGTCAAGACATCGCGCAAAATGGGGCCGTATTCATACTTGCCCGCGCAAACATAGGTACACAAGGCCAGATCCTCCTCGTCCAGTTCCAGCGCGCCCAGCTTCTGCGCCATTTCGGTGTCGCCCACCACCAGATAACGCAGAAGCTGCGTGGGCAGGATGTCGAGCGGCATCACCGCCTCGTAGTTGCCCACCGGCACGATGGCGCGCGGACTGCCGTTGGTGGTGGTGAAGGGAAAACGTTTTTGGCGCGCAAGGCAGGATGTAAACAGATTCAGCACCGAATGCTTGTCCGCGCCAAAGCGCAGGAAGTGCAACAGTTCCCGCTCGCGGCCTTCCTTCAAACAGGAAACCTGTTGGTGATAGCGCCCCAGGAAGGCGAACGCTTGGTTTTTCTCACCGCTCACGGCGCGTCCGCCGAAGACGGAGCCGGAAATCACGCGGTTCTCGCCCGTTTCCAGTTCGCCCGCAGTCAGTTCATCAAGGCTCGCGCCCAGGCGGGTCACGAGAAGGCGCGGATGCTTCACCACCGGCCCGGCAAGCGACACCACGCGCTCCACCCACAATTGCCCGGTAGCGAAGAGCTTGCCGATGGCGATTACATCCTGATAGCCGATCTGCCAGACCGTATGCGCGGCATGAACCGGATCGAGATAATGAATGTGCGTACCGGGCAAGCCCGCCGGATGCGGGCCGGAAAAACGCTCGACGCGTACTCGGCCCCCGAGTTCATCGCCGGGAATCCGGCTTGTCTCGCCCGCGCAGACATACACCGTGCCCGGCACAAGGCGGGTGAGCACCTTGAGTCCGCGTAGAAAATCCTCCGGATGGGCGGCAATGACGATGGCGGGATCGGCTGCCAGGGGATGCGTATCGTGCGCGGTCACGAAAAGGGAGGCGGGCGTGGCGTCGGCGGCGGGCGTCCGGCTGAAGGGACGGGTGCGAAAGGCGGTCCACAGGCCGGATGCGAGCAGGTTTTCCCGCGCCTTTTCGGGGGCGAGGCTTGCGAGTTCCTCATCCGGATAGCGCGCAAAGGTGATGGCATCTTCTCCTTCGAGGGTCACGACCACCGCTTGCAACACCCGCCGCTCGCCCCGATGGATGGCGCTGACAACGCCCGCGCCGGGGGAGGTGAATTGCACGCCCGGTGTTTTTTTGTCGGCAAAGAGCGTCTGCCCCAACTTCACCCGGTCGCCGACCTGCACAACCATGCTCGGCTTTATGCCGTGATAATCGTCCCCGACCACTGCCACGCGCGTCACCACCGGCCCTGGCTCGATTTTCTGGCGGGGCGTGCCGGTGATGGGCAAATCCAGTCCGCGTTTGATTCTGATCATGCGTTTTTCAGCCCGCTTGTTGGTTTTCAGTCCGCGTCCCCCGTTTGCGGGAACGCCGCCGGATGGCGGTGCCCCGGATCCGCCGCATGGCCGACCTCCGAAAACGCCCTGTTTTTGAAGCAAAACGGCGTAATTATATAGGGGGAAGCACCATCTGCGAAAGCGCGAAAAATGTTGGCGAGGCATTCAGGGCGGCGGTGCACTTTGTCGCATCCCGGACGATTCGATCCAATTTTCACGCTGGCCGCTATTTTTTGCGCGTGAGGTGTTGCGGGAAGTGGTAGATTCGCTCAAGACAAGGAAAGGAGAAGAAGATGGAACTTCGTCTGCATAAGAATGCCCGGACAA
>JAISLJ010000034.1 GCA_031290955.1 Zoogloeaceae bacterium
TCCGCCGCCGCATGCCAATTGCCTACGGGCTACGCCCTCCGGCAATTGGCATACGGCACAAAAAAGCGGACAATTTGAAAATCATGAAAGCGGACAGATTCAAAAGCTCGTAACAGCGAAAACTTTCCCCGGTCGCCTGTTGATCCAGAACGGATATACGGCGCGTTCGCGCCCAATCCATCGAACACAGGGGCGAAGCTCAGAAGGGAGAGGAAATTCGCATGGAATGAACATTTGCGCCCGAAGGATTGCGCGAGGCGTTTACGTCCTGTATCCTCCGTCACCTTCCTGTCCGGCTTGCCGCATACGAACACGCCACACGTGGGAATCAAAAGAGCATGCAACGGAAAACCGCCTTCTCCAGGGAGCATCCCGACAGTGCCAGGCGCGTCGGCAAACGCCCACGGGAGACCCTGCAAAATATCCTGAAGAAAAAACTGCGCCCCCCTTTGCTTGCCGCAATGGCATGGGTATTGCGGCGTCCAGCCCTGAGGCGTCTGGCGCTTGCCTGCCTTGCCCGCTTGCCGTTCCTGGAAGCGCGTTTGCGCGTCCTGCACGCCAACCGGCATTTCGTGCCGCAAGAAGAAATCGTTCCGGATGAAGCGCACATGACGCCCGGCGCGCGCCGGGCCTATGGCGACCTCAAGGCGGCAATCCGGCAAGGGAAAGCGTTTTCCTGATGCGGATCGTCATTGATGTGCAGGGCGCGCAGAGCGAAAGCCGTTTCCGCGGAATTGGCCGTTACACCCTCGCCTTCGCCAAGGCCGTGGCCCGCAACCGGGGACGGCATGAAATCCTCCTGGCCGCGAGCAACCGCTTTCCCGAGACGATCGACGCGATCCGCGCCGCCTTCCGGGGCATCCTGCCGCAAGAGAACATCCGCGTCTGGGATACGCCGCCACACGCCGCCGAGATTTGCGTCGACGAAGACGCCCGCAATGCGGCAGAACTTTTGCGCGAGGCGTTTCTTCTGGATCTGCGCCCCGATGTGCTGCATGTGTGCAGCCTTTTTGAGGGCTATTGCGACGATGCCGCAACCAGCATTGGCCGCATCAAGGATGGCCCCCCGGTGAGCGTCACCCTGCACGACCTGATCCCGCTCCTGAACCCGGAACATTTTCTTGACCCTGACCCGCGTTACGCCCGCTTCTACCGGCGCAAGCTCATCTACCTGCACAATGCGGCGCTGCTTCTGGCGAATTCCGATTCGACCCGGGAAGAAGGGCTTGCCTGCCTCAAGTTTGCGCCGGAGCGCATCTTCAATGTTTCCGCCGCCGCCGAAGCATATTTCCGGCCCCAGGACATCGATCCCGGCACGGCCTGCGCTCTCCTGCAAAAATTCGGGATCGAGCGACCCTTCGTGCTCTACACCGGCGGCGCCGACCAGCACAAGAACCTGTCGCGCCTCATCCGCGCCTATGCCGCGTTGCCTGCGGAACTCCGCGCGGCCCATCAGATCCTTTTCGCCGGGAGAATGCCCGCCGAGCGCGTCCGCGCCCTCCGGAAGGAAGCGGAAGCGGCGGGATTGACTGCGGCAACGTTCCTCTTTTCCGGCTATGTCACGGATGCGGAACTGGTCGATCTCTACAACCTCTGCCGCCTGTTCGTCTTTCCCTCCTGGCACGAAGGCTTTGGCCTGCCGGCGCTGGAAGCCATGGCCTGCGGCGCGCCGGTCATCGCTGCCAACGCGGGCAGTCTGCCGGAAGTGGTCGGCTGGCAAGAGGCTCTCTTCGACCCTTTCCGCACGGAAGACATCACCGCCCGGATGCAACGGGCGCTCCAGGACGAAACCTTTTGCGCCGCCCTGCGCGCGCAAGGACGCGAACACGCTGCCGCTTTCTCCTGGGACACCACCGCCCGCCGGGCCATTGCGGCCTGGGAGGCAGCGTTTGCCCGTCCCCGTTTCGCCACGCCTGAGGAAACGCTGGCAAAGGCATCGCCAGCATCCCGCCTCATCCGCGCCCTTGCCCATGCCGTGCCGCAAGCCAGCGATACGGCGCTGGCTTGCATCGCCCGCGATCTGGCGCGCAACCGGCAAATGGCGACGGAGCGCCAGTTGTTCCTGGATCTCTCCGAACTCTGCCAGCGTGACGCCGCAACCGGCGTGCAGCGCGTCGTGCGCGGCTACCTGAAGGGCCTGCTCGCAGCGCCGCCCACGGGCTGGCGCGTGACGCCGGTCTATGCGGAACAGGGCTGCCCCTATCGCCATGCCCGGCGCTTCCTGCGACGTTTCCTGGATTTGCCGGAACATGCGCAAACGGCAGCGGACGACGAAGACGATTGCATGCGCTGGCAGCGCGGCGACCTCTTTTTCGGGCTGGACCTGCAACATCATGTGCAATTGGCCAAGGCTGATTTCTACCGCCAACTGTGTGCGGAGGGCGTGATCGTCAAGTTCCTGGTGCACGACCTCCTGCCGCTGCAATTCCCGGAACTGTTCCGCGATCCGGAACTCGCGGGCCTGCATCGGGATTGGCTGGCGATGGTGGCTGTTTCCGACGGCGCCATCTGTGTCTCCCGGACAACTGCGGAAGCGCTTGTCGAATGGCTCAGGGCGGAGCGCATCCCGGTCTCACCCTATTTTCGCTGCGACTGGACGCACTCCGGCGCAGATATCGCACTTTCTGCCGTTCCCTCGCCCCCGGCAGAAGAAACCGCGGCGACGCTCGCCGCCCTGCAAGGTCATCCGAGCTTTCTCTGCGTGGCAACCATCGAACCGCGCAAGGAACAGGCGCAGATCCTCGATGCGCTGGAAGCCTTGTGGGCCAGCGGCGAGGAAGTCAACATGGTCTTCGTCGGCCAGCCGGGCTGGAAGATGGAGGCCTGGGCGCAACGAACGACGACGCATCCGGAATTCGGCAAGCGGCTCTTCTGGCTGCAAAGCCTTGGCGATGCCGACCTGGAACGGTTGTATGGCGCATGCACGGCGCTCATCGCCGCCAGCCGCAACGAGGGTTTTGGGCTTCCCCTGGTCGAGGCGGCGCGGCGTCATTTGCCGGTCATCGCCCGTGATATCCCCGTTTTCCGCGAAGTGGCGCAGGAAGGCGCGTTCTATTTCACCGGCGCGAGCGGCGCGGCGCTGGCCGAAGCCCTGCGCGCCTGGCTCGCCCTTCACCGCGCCAACATCCACCCTTGCCCCGAAGGCATTGCCTGGCGCACCTGGCGGGAGGCCACGCGCGCGCTGGCGGCGCTGCTCACGCAATCGGAAATGCCGCGCCGCCAACTCCTGACGGACATTTCGGAACTCGCGCAGCAGGACGCCGGAACCGGCATTCAGCGCGTGGTGCGCAACCTCCTCGCGGAATGGCGACAGCATCCCCCCGGCGGATTCCGTATCGAAGCGGTCTACGCGACACCCGGACAGGGCTACCGCTACGCCCGCAGATATCTTGCGGCAGGCGATGCTTCCGCCAACGACGCTTCCGCGCGGGCAGCGGACGATCCCATCGACTATGCGCCCGGCGATGTTTTTCTCGGCCTGGACCTGCAACCGGGCGTTGTCGCCGCGCATGCCGCCTTCTACCAGCATTTGCGACGGCATGGCGTCCGCGTCTATTTTGTGGTCTATGATCTCCTCTGCCTCCAGATGCCGCAATACTTCGTTCCGGGAACGGCGGCGGGTTTTGCCCGCTGGCTGAAGGTGGTCGCGGAAAACGATGGCGCATTCTGCATCTCGCAGGCCGTGGCGGACACGCTCGCGGCATGGCTGCGCCAGAACGACGCCTGGCCGGATCACCCTTTCATCATCGAAAGTTTCCCGCTGGGGGCCGGGATCGACCGGGCAGAAAACTCTTCGGATCCGGTGAAGGCCCCTCTCCCTGCGGACAAAGGTATTGATTTTCTCATGGTTGGGACTTTGGAACCGCGCAAGGGGCACGCGGCAGTGCTGGATGCCTTCGAGACATGCTGGGCGGCGGGGATGGAAATCAACCTGCGCATCGTTGGCAAGCAGGGCTGGCTCGCCGATGGCCTTGCCCAACGCTTGCGCGCCCACACCCTGCGAAACCGGCGTCTGTTCTGGTTCGAGAACGCGGACGACCGGGAACTCGCGGCCCTGTACGCAAACAGCGCCTGCCTGATTGCGGCCTCGTATGGCGAGGGTTTTGGCCTGCCGCTCATCGAGGCGGCGCGCCAGCACCTTCCCATCCTGGCGCGGGATATCCCGGTGTTCCGGGAAGTCGCGGGCGATCACGCCTTCTATTTTTCCGCCGACGGCCCCCCCCTGGTCGCCGCCCTCCAGACGTGGCTCACCCTCCGGCAACAGGGCCGCCAGCCGCCCTCCACGCCAATTTCCCATCCCGCCTGGCAAGAAAGCGCCGCTGCGCTGGCAAGCGCAATCACCCGCGCCGCGCAGGAAGAAAGGGAATCAGAGAATGGAAAACAGAAGACGGACGCTCCAGCGGAGGAACGATCATCTGGAGAAGCGCCATCCGCGAAACTTCATCAGGATCAATCGCCGTCCGCAGGACCGTAGTCGATGCTCAGGGGGGCGTGGTCGGAGAAGCGTTCTTCCTTGTAGACCCGCCCTTCCCGCGCGTGCGCCGCGAAAGCCGGAGTGGCGAGCTGGTAGTCGATGCGCCAGCCGACATTTTTCGCCCAGGCTTGCCCCCGGTTCGACCACCAAGTGTAGGCCGCCTCGCCCTGATCCGGGTAAAGGCGGCGATATACATCTACCCAGCCCAGTTCGTCGATCAGGCGCGAGAACCAGGCGCGTTCCTCGGGCAGGAAGCCGGAATTTTTCTGGTTGCCCTTCCAGTTCTTGAGGTCGATTTCCCGGTGCGCGATGTTCCAGTCGCCACAGATCACGATTTCGCGGCCTTCTGCCCGCAAGGCCGCAAGATACGGCAGGAAGAAATCCATGAAGCGAAACTTGGCCGCCTGCCGCTCCGGCGAGGAAGAACCGGAAGGCAGATATACCGAGAACACGGAATACGTCGGGAAATCCGCCCGCAAGCAGCGGCCTTCCGCGTCAAATTCCGGGTTGCCCAAGCCGTGGCGGACGGTCAGCGGCTCCTCCCGGCTCCAAAGACCGACGCCGCTGTAGCCCTTCTTTTCGGCACAATGGTAGAAGGCGTGATAGCCGGGAGGATGCCGCATCTCCGGGGCGAGGTCATGCGCCTGCGCTTTCAGTTCCTGCAAGGCGATAACATCCGGCGCATGTCGGGCAATCCAGCCGGGAAGGCCCTTCCGCCAGGCCGAACGAATGCCGTTGAGGTTGAGGGAGACGATGCGCAGCATGATTTTTGGTTTCCAAGCAACAGGGATTGACAATTCTTGCCCACCCTTTGGGCGGGAAATGACGGGAAATGCGTTGAACGCGGTGTTACGAGCTTTTGAATCTGTCCGCTTTCATGATTTTCAAATTGTCCGCTTTTTTGTGCCGTATGCCAATTGCCGGAGGGCGTAGCCCGTAGGCAATTGGCATGCGGCGGCGGAC
>JAISLJ010000035.1 GCA_031290955.1 Zoogloeaceae bacterium
CTCTTCCTGCACGAGCGTCCGCTTCATCTCAACCCTCCTTGGAATTCCCAGGGAGATACTATGACGACCGGACAACTATCGCGCTACAAAGGTGGACAGATAGGAAGCTCGCTACAGGACGGGAAAAAAGCTGTTGCAGGCTTCTTCGTTTTGTTATAATGCGCGGCTTTTCAACCTTGCCCTACCGGAAGAGCATGACGGAGGGCTTATGCCACAAGGAGTGTTCATGCGTCATTACGAGATCGTCTTCATCGTGCACCCGGACCAGAGCGAACAGGTGCCTGCCATGGTGGAGCGCTACCGGACCCTGATTGCCGCCCGCGGCGGTCAGATCCACCGCCTGGAGGATTGGGGCCGCCGTCAGTTGGCCTATCCCATCCAGAAAATCCACAAAGCCCATTACGTGCTCATGAACATCGAGTGTGATGGCGAAACGCTTGCGGAACTGGAGCATGGCTTCAAGTTCAACGATGCCGTCCTGCGCAACCTCATCATCAAGATGGATCGCGCTGTCACCGTGCCCTCGCCCATGATGAAGGAGGAAAAATCCCGCTCCCTCCTGGAGGGTGGGGAAGCCGCCAATCCGGAAGCCGCGTCGGCAGCAGGCGAGCCTGCCGCGCCGGTTGTGGAAGCGCCGCTCAAGGCTGCGGCCGCCCCGGCGGAAGCCTGAATCATCAACCCGTTGTTGCGCGCGCAAGGAACAAACCAGGTCCTGATCGACGGGACGCTCGCCGAAAAACGCCCCCTGCGTCATACACCTGCGGGCATCGCGGTTGCGGAAGCCCGTCTGGCGCATGGCTCGGAGCAAATGGAAGCAGGAACGCCCAGGGAAGCACACTGTGAAATCGCGCTTCTGGCAATCGGCGATCCGGCAACCTGGCTTGCGGCAGCGCCCGTGGGGAGCCTTCTCCGGATTCGGGGATTCCTCTCCGCCCGGAGCCGCAACAGCAAAACGCCCGTCTTGCACGTGCAAACCATTGAATTTTTGGAAGGAAGTTAACCATGGCCCGGTTTTTCAACAAGAAGAAGAAGGACGACGACAAGAAGAAGCGTCGTGGCGGCAATCTGTTCAGACGCCGCAAGTTCTGCCGTTTTACCGCCGAAAAGGTGGAGCGGATCGACTACAAGGATGTGGAAGTGCTGAAGGAATACATCCAGGAAAACGCCAAGATCATGCCGGCGCGTTTGACCGGCACCAAGGCGGGCTACCAGCGGCAACTCTCGGTCGCCATCAAGCAAGCGCGTTTCCTGGCGCTCCTGCCTTACACCGACAACCACAAATAAGGAGCGCGAATCATGCAGATCATCTTGCTTGAAAAGGTCGCTAATCTCGGCAATCTGGGAGAAGTAGTCAAGGTGAAGGACGGCTATGCCCGCAATTTCCTGATCCCCCAGAAGAAGGCCCGGCGCGCGACGCCTGCCGCCCTGGCTGAATTTGAAACCCGTCGCGCCGAACTGGAACGGGCACAGGCGGAAAGGCTGGCTGCGGCGCAGGCCGTCGCCGAGAAGTTGAACGGCATCGCTATCGTCATTAGCCGCAAGTCCGCCATGGATGGACGCCTGTTCGGTTCCGTGACCAACCATGACGTGGCCAACGCCTTGGTACAGCAAGGCTTCGACATCGACAAATCCGCCGTGCGCATGCCCGAAGGCGCGTTAAAGACGACGGGCGAATTCCCGCTGGAAGTCGTTCTCCACACGGATGTGGCGGCAACGGTCAATGTGACGGTGACTGGCGAATGAGAGCCTTTCCTCCCGCCCTTCGGAGCGCAGCGGTTCCGCTGCTTCGTCCCTCTCGCCCCCTTGGGGGGAGAGGGAATTGCCGTCTGCAAGACCACGGAGCGAAGCGGCGCTAACTTTTTCTACCGTTCCAGCAGAAAAACCGCGCAAATTTTCGTCACAGGCGAGGGCCAAAGGCCCGTGGCAATCCATACACCTTTTCCGCAGGAAAACCTTGCGAACCGCAGACGTGGCGGGAAGCAATCCAGCATCTCGCAAACGGAAACGGTGTGTGGATTGCCGCGTCGTTTTGCGCCTCGCAATGGCGAAGGAAGGCAAACGGCGGTGCTTGCCTGTTGTTCCATTCCGTCCGATTCCATTCCCGATTCCGTATCGTAGCTGACCTCTCTTCCGTGCAGAAAAGGTATCCTGCGGGCAATGATTGAATCCTGCCAAACACTGGAGCGAAACACATGAGTCATACGCCTGGAAACGAGCGCCCTTCCCGCACGACAGACCCTGCCCTTGCCCAACTGAAAACGCCGCCGCATTCCATCGAGGCCGAACAGGCGGTCTTGGGCGGTTTGCTGCTGGACAACAACGCTTGGGACCGGATCGGCGACCAGATCGACGAGGCCGATTTCTACCGCGACGAGCACCGGCGCATCTATCGCCAGATCCTGCGTCTGCTGGAAAACAGCAAGCCAGCCGATGCCGTGACGGTGGCGGAGGCGCTGGATGCCGCAGGCGAGAGCGAGCGCACCGGCGGCCTGCATTATCTGGGGGAACTGGCCAGCAACACGCCTTCTGCCGCCAATATCCGGCGCTATGCGGAAATTGTGCGCGAGCGGGCAATCCTGCGGCAGCTCATCACGGCCGCAGACGAAATCGCGGGCAACGCCCTGAACCCTTTGGGGCGGGACGCGAGAAGCCTGCTGGACGAGGCGGAAGCCCGCATCTTCGAGATTGCGGAAAAGGGCGCGCGCGCCACGGAAGGCTTCGTGCACATCAACCCGCTGCTCCACAAGGTCATCGAACGGGTGCAGGAGCTTTTCGAGCAGGACAACCCTTCCAGTGTGACCGGCATTCCCACAGGCTTTGCCGACCTGGACCAGAAGACTTCCGGCCTGCAAGGCGGCGACCTCATCATCGTCGCCGGACGCCCCTCGATGGGGAAGACCGCCTTTGCGCTCAATATTGCCGAGAATGTCGCCACCCACAGCGGCCTGCCGGTTGGCATTTTTTCGATGGAAATGGGCGGCACACAGCTTGCCATGCGGTTGTTGACTTCCATTGGTCGCCTCGATTCCAAGCGGGTGCAGACGGGCCGCCTGAACGATGAAGAATGGGGCCGCCTGACCACGGCGCTCGGACGCCTGCACGAAGCGCCGATCTACATCGACGAGACTGGCGGCCTCAATCCCATCGAACTGCGCGCCCGCGCCCGCCGCCTGCATCGCCAGTGTGGCCGCTTGGGGCTGATCGTTGTCGATTATCTCCAGCTCATGGTCTCGGCGCGGCAAAACGAGAACCGGGCAACGGAGGTCTCGGAAATCTCCCGTTCCATCAAGGCGTTGGCCAAGGAACTCCAGGTTCCCGTCATCGCGCTCTCGCAGTTGTCCCGCAAGGTGGAAGAACGCACCGACAAGCACCCGCTGATGTCCGATCTCCGGGAATCGGGCGCCATCGAACAGGACGCCGATGTAATCCTGATGCTCTACCGCGAGGAATACTACAAGCCCGAGACCGAAGACAAAGGCATTGCCGAAGTCATCATCGGCAAGCAGCGCAACGGCCCGACCGGCACGGTGCGCCTTGCCTTCCTGGGCGAATACACGCGCTTCGAGAATCTGGCGCACGAGGGATACTGAACGATACTGAACCTTTCGCGGCGGGCAAAAGGCGTCGTTTCCCCCGGCGCGGGCAGGGTATCCTGTTTATGGATTGCTTCCATCAGCGCCATTGTCGCCGCTGTCCGCGCGCTGGACCGGGATGGGTTCCAGGATTCCTGCCGTCAGGGTATCGTCGCCGAACCAGGTCTGGGCGGCGCGCTGGATCTCCTTGGCGCTGATGGCTTCCAGGCGGGCTTCAATGGCGGCAAGGTCCCGATAGGCAAAACCCTGGATTTCCAGCATGCCGATTTCCATCGCCTGCCCGAACACGGAATCAAGTTTGTAGACCCTTGATGCGATGAGTTGCGCCTTGGCGCGCTTCAGTTCGGCTTCCGTCACGCCTTCCTGGGCGATGCGTCCGACTTCGGCGCGCAGCGCCTTTTCCAGCGTCTCCACATCCTGACCGGGGACGGGCGTGGCGTAGAGGTAAAAGAGGGAAGGCCCCCGGTTCAGGGCGCTGTAGGATGCGCCGGCGCTTGTGGCCAGGCGCTGCTCGCGCACGAGCGACCGGGACAGTCGCGCCGCGTCGTGACCATCCAGAATGGCGGCGAGCATCTCAAGGGCATACGGCTCGGATGGGCCGTCGATCTTCTCGATCCCCGGCGTTTTCCAGGTGAGCAGCACATAGGGCAGTTCCGCCGGCCCCTTGGTGACGAGGCGGCGCACACCCTTTTGTTCCGGCTCGCGCTGCGGCTTTCTCCCCGGCAAGGTCCGTGCGCGCAACGAGCCGTAGTAGCGCCGCGCCAGCCGGAACACTTCCTCATGTGCCACATCGCCGCTCACCACCAGGGTAGCGTTGTTGGGCGCGTACCAGGATTTGTGCCAGTCCTGCGCCTCTTGCGCGCTCATGTTTTCCAGATCGTTCATCCAGCCGATCACGGGACGGCGGTACGGATGGGCCTGGAAGGCAACGGCATGCAATTGCTCGGAGAGCAGGGCGTGTGGATTGTCTTCGGTGCGCATCCGCCGCTCTTCCATCACCACCTTCAGTTCCTGGGCAAATTCCTTGGGATCGGTGTTGAGATGGCGCATCCGGTCGGCTTCCAGTTCCATCATCTCGGCCAGTTTTTCACGCGGCACCTGCTGGAAGTAGGCGGTATAGTCGCTGCTCGTGAAGGCGTTGTCGCGCCCGCCCGCCGCCGCCACGCGCTTGCTGAATTCCCCGGCGCCGACCTTGGGCGTGCCCTTGAACATCATGTGCTCCAGCATGTGCGCAAGCCCGGAATGACCATCCACCTCGTCCATGCTGCCAACGCGATACCAGAGCATCTGCGTGACGACGGGAGCGCGATGATCCTCCTTCACGACCACCTTGAGGCCGTTGTCGAGCGTGGTTTCATAGGGATTGGCCACCGCGCCGCCCGCGTGGAGGACGAGGGCAAAGAGCGCGGCGAAGACGGAAGCGATGGGGTGTGAGAATGTTTTCATGGTGGTTGGCCTTGTTATTTGAGTTGGTCAAGGAGAAGGGCGAGGATTCTGCGGGCAGTCTCGGAGCGTTCCGCGCCGCCTTCGAGCGTCAGCACACGGATGCGGGTCTTGTCCGCCGTTTCCTCAGCGTGGATGCGATAGCGCACCTGTTGTTCAGGCTTGGGATCGCGCTTCCAGAAGGAGGTAAGGCTGGAGAACCAGCCGCGTTCCTGTTGCTGCGGCAAATCCGCTTCCGGATCAATGTAGCGCACGAAATAAATGCCTTGGCTGCGGTCGCGGTCTTCCACGGTAAAGCCGATGCGGTCCAGCGCCAGCCCCAGGCGTCGCCAGGCGCGGTCGAAGCGTTCGTCGACCTCCAGCGCCGCCAGGCCATCCGGGGCCGCCGCCAGCCGGGCGCGATCCTCCCCGCGCGCCGCCGCGATGGCGGCCTGGGCGCGGCGTTCATCCGTCCCCAGACGCACCATCAGGCGGCGCAGCATCTCGGCTTCCAGCCCGGCATCGGGGGGAGCGGGCTGCCAGCGGGTCTGGTCGCGGACGGCGGAGGTATAGACTTCCTCCATGCGCCGGTTACTGATGAAGATATCCGTCGTGCCCGGCTCGCTGCCCGGCTCGAAGCGAGTGCGGAACTTGTCGCGCTCGCCGGTGGAATAAAGGGATTCCAAAAGCCTGCCGATGCTCCGGCGCACGATGTCGTCGGGAATGTTGGCGCGGTTCTCCGCCCAATCGGTTTCCATGATGCCGGTCTCACGAGATTCGGTCGTGATGATGAAGCCCAGTTCCTGCCAGAAATCCTTGACGGAATCCCAGAGCTTGTCGGCGGGCGCCTGCACGGTGAGCCAGCGTTGATTGCCGGAACGCTCAACCCGGATGTTCCCGGCTTCCGGCAAGACACTGCGCTCGGCGGCAGACGCGCCCGGTACGCGCTCGGCGCTGTATTCGGAGAAGGTGGCGCTCCCCCGGCTGGAGAAATCCGGCACGGCGAAGCGGTCGTCCCGGGTGATCTGCGTCAAGTCCGGTGGCACTTCCAGCGTTGGCGCACGCTTGGCGGATTTGTAATCGACCTGCTTCGTCTCGGGGATGAGGCTGCCCGCGCAGCCCCCCAGGAGCGACGCGGCAAGAAAAAGGATGCCCAAGGCGGGAATCTGGCGCATTTTCTAGAAAACTCCTTCAGAGGAAAGATTGGCCTGCGCAAGCGCCGCGGCAACCTTGGCCTGCCCGGCCGCGCTCAGGGGAACGAGCGGCAGGCGAATGCCTCCGGCAATCAGGCCCAGCCGCTCAACCGCCCATTTTACGGGGATCGGGTTGGCTTCGCAAAACAGGTCGCGGTGCAGGCCCGCGAGCCGGAAATGAATGTTCCGCGCCGTCTCCCTGTCACCCTGGCGCAGGGCGGCGCAGAAATCATGCATGAGACGGGGGGCAACATTGGCGGTAACGGAAATCACGCCGTGGAAACCCAGGAAGAGCGTGGCGATCGCGGTCATGTCGTCACCGCTGTAGAGCGCGAAATCCTTCGGGGCGCGGGCGATGAGGTCGGTAGCGCGACCAATGTCGCCGGTGGCATCCTTGATGCCGACGATGTTGGGAATTTCAGCGAGCCGCAGGGCCGTGTCGTTTTCGATGTCCGCCACGGTACGCCCAGGGACGTTGTAGAGGAGGAGCGGCAGGTCAACCGCTTCGGCGATGGCGCGAAAGTGCCGATAGATGCCTTCCTGCGTCGGCTTGTTGTAGTAGGGGGCAACGGAGAGCGCAAGATCGGCCCCGGACTCCTTGGCAAAACGGGTGAGTTCGATGGCTTCCGTCGTGGAATTGGCGCCAGCGCCCGCAATCACCGGAACCCGTCCGGCCGCGTGGGCCACGGCCAGGCGGATCAATTCGCAATGCTCCGCCACATCCACCGTGGGCGATTCCCCCGTTGTGCCGACGACCACGATCCCGTCCGTTTGTTGCGCGATGTGGAAGTCGATCAAGCTTCGCAAGGCATTGCCGTCAAGACGCCCATCCTCGAACATGGGAGTCACGATGGCGACGATAGATCCGGTAATCATGGGTATGCGCGAAAATGGAAAGGGGCCATTCTACCTGAATCCTGCGTTCAGGGGGCAGGGGATTGCCATCCGCACAGGGCAATCGCACTGGATCCCCTTTGGTTCTGGCATGGAATTTGCACAAAGGTAGAATGAAAAAAGAATATAGGGCGCTTGCCCGAGACAGGGCCGAAGGCCCGTGGCAATTTATACTCCTTTCCGCAGGAGAACGTCATTTGCGGCGCATCCGCGGAATCCCCGGAACTTCGGGACAATCGCACGGAAGACTTTCTCATGGTTTGTAAAAAAAACTGCCGTCCGCAGGACTGGATTGACAGTCATTGCCATCTGGATGCGCTGGCGTTTGCGGCGGATCGGGGGGATGTCTGGCGGGCGGCGGGGGAGGCGGGAGTGCGGGTAGCGTTTGTACCGGCGGTGTCGCTTGCGAATTGCGCGGATGTTGCCGCCTGCTGCGCCCGCTTTTCCCGGCCGGAGGCGCGTCTTTTCCCGGCCTGGGGCATCCATCCGCTTTTTGTCATGACGGCACGGGAGGAAGACCTGATCGGGCTTGCCCGGCGCATCGAGGCTGAGCGGCCGCTGGCGATGGGCGAAATCGGGCTGGACGGCATGGCGCGGGATGTGGATTTTGCGCGTCAGGAATTTTTCTTCGCGGCGCAGCTCAAACTCGCCCGGGAATTCGATCTCCCCGTGCTCTTGCATGCCCGCCATGCGGTGGATGCAACACTGAAACACCTGCGCCGTATCCGAGTGCGGGGGGGCATCGCGCACGCCTTCAACGGCAGCCGCCAGCAGGCGGAAGCATTCCTGGCACTTGGATTCAGGCTGGGTTTTGGCGGGGCGATGACCTATCCCGGCAGTACCCGGATTCGCCGCCTGGCCCACGAACTGCCGGAAGAAGCCCTGGCGCTCGAAACCGATGCCCCGGATATTCCGCCCGTCTGGCGGCGCGGTCAGCGCAACAGCCCGACGGAACTCCCCGCCATTGCCCGTGTCCTCGCCGAACTGCGCGCTATGCCGGAAGCAACACTTGCCGCCCGCCTCAGGGAAAACCTGCAAACAATCTTCCCCATTTTGCGGACTGTCGCATCCCTGACGATTTGATCCAATTTTCACGCTGGCCTCTGTTTTTGCGTGCGGTGTTACGGGAAGTGATAGATAGATTCTCAAAAAGCCACATGTTTATTCTGCCTATGGCGAGTTTTTTGCGGGCGGACATTACTCCTTCTCTACCGTCGCTTTCGACGGAGAGAATAAAGGATTGTGTTATGGCGAGGGCCGTGCTTTTTTGCGTTCTTCGTCAAGGCGGCGCTGGAGTTCCGTGTAGAGATCGGGCGGAGGGTAGTCTGGGTCGTGCTTTGATGGCACTCGCCAGAAAGAATAACGGTAGGGAGTGGCTTCGGGAAAGTCCAGGGTGGCGGCAAGTCTTTTTCCCGGTTTGTGCAGACGCAGGATCGTCTTCACAGTGACCCTGTCGCTTTCATCCAGCGGCGAAAATTCATAGTCGACTACGGCGATGTGGGAAAAGGGCAACCTTTCCGAGACTCTCGCCGCAATGTGTTCGACCAAGAGGGCGTCGCCGCAATCGAACAATCGGTTTGGAACCCGGACTTTTTCCCGGCAGCGGTCAAGCAGATTCATCAGGAATCCCAAGGTGAAAACGAGCGGGATAAACCACCAGTATTTCCATTCTCCCGAGAAGGAAATCACCAAGAATGCGCCTGCCGCGGCGATCGTTCCGGCATTTTTTTCAATTCGGGATGGGACTTTTTCATAGAGCAGCTTTTGCTGTCCGGCAAAGGATTGCGCGGAGGAATGGTTTGCCATTTTTGCACCTTTCAGAAAAATGAATCATGTTGGAAAATTTGCGCAACGTCATGGCGATGGCCGCCGCGCCTTTTTGCGTTCCTCATCAAGGCGACGCTGGAGTTCTGTGTAGAGGGCAGGCGGGGGATAGCTGTGCTTCGATAGTCGCCATTGCCAGAAAGGATGATGATGGGGAGAGTCTTCGGGAAATTCCAGGGTGGCGGCGAGCCTTTTTCCCGGTTTGCGCAGACGCAGGATCGTCGTCGCAGCGACCATATCTCTCTCATTTCGCGGCAAAGAAAATTCATAATCGACTGCGGCAATGTGGGAAAAGGGCAGACTTTCCGAAACTCTTGCCGCAATGTGTTCGACCAAAAGGGCGTTACCGCAGTCAAACAATCGGTTTGGAACCCGGACTTTTCCCCGGCAGCGGTCAAACAGATTGATCAGGAAGCCCAGGGTGAAAGCGAGCGGGATGAGCCACCAGCGTTCCCATTCTTCCGAGGAAGGAATCACGCTAAGTTTAACGTAGCTGGCTCCGCCAGTCCACCAGCGTTCCCATTCTTCCGAGGAAGCAATCACCAGGAACGTGCCTGCCGCGAAGAGCAGCCCGAGATGTCTTTCAGTTCGGGAGGGGATGTTTTCATAAAGCAGTTTTTTCTGTCCGGCGCGGGACTGTGCAGGAAGATGGTTTGCCATTTGTGTTCCTCTCTGAAATGAATCATGCGGGAAAATTTGCATGGTGTTACGGCGAGAGCAGCGCGTTTCGGCGCAGGCGTGCGCCAAGGCTTTCCGCCCAGAACGGCGGCTTGCTTTCTCTGCTCGTCGGATGGGCTTTGCATTCGAGCATCTGGCCGAATGTGCCCGGTTGCTGGAAGTAGAAGCGGACGATCCAGCAATCGAGGTTCCGGAACGAAAAACGCCACCGTTCGCCCGGCGTGTCACGCAGCAGTTCGCCAGTACGAAAAAGGGAAAGCCTGTAATGGGAAAAGAAAGGAAAACCGAAGAAAAAGCGGACGGTACGCAGGGAAAACACCACCCGGTCAATTTCGGCAAGCGGTATTTGTTCTGTTTTTCCCGCTTTTTCGAGCATCAGGTAATTTCCGCAATCAAGGAGCCTGTCGATGGGCACGCACTGTTCAAGCCAGTCCATGCCCACACAGAAAATCGTCAGCATACTGGCAATCAGGAAAACAGGAAATATCTCACGCGAACCCGTGCAGGCCATGTCGAGAAATAAAAGGAAGAGCAAGGCCAAACCCAGTTTTGTGCGCCGCGAAAATTTTTTCTGCTTCTCGTAGATCACGCCCGGAGAAATTGGCGATGGCAGGTATGCGCCCGCTGCCGGTTTGTTCGCTGTGCGCATGAGAGTGCCGATGAGGAACAATGGCAACGAATTGCCGATCAGGACAATACCAATCACCGAGTATCCGGTAACGGCCAGCAACAGGCCCGTGCCAAACAGGAGAAAGACGATGCAGACAAGGATGCGCATTTTTTCATTCCTTTGATCGGCGCAGGATGACAAGGAGAAAGGCGGTGCGCAGGATCAGCACGTTCATTCCCTTGCCTGGATGCGATAGAGTCGCGCCGCCTCGTCGTATTCCATGATGATGGCCTTGTCGCCCCGCTTCAGGGGATTGGGTGTTTCAGCGATAACGCGGATGTGGTAGCCCGCGCCGTGCGCCGGAACCTCGGCGCGACCGAATTTCTCATCCACCGTGCCGGTCAGAATGACGCACTCCTGCCCGACCAGCGAGGCGTTGGAAATGGCATTGTGGGTCACGAAGAGGCGGCGCAGCGGACGCACACAGAATGCGGTCGGTGGAATGGCGAACGCAAGGGAGGCAAGCAGCAAGACGCTGCCCGCGAGAAAACGCAGGATGTCAGTTGGCACCCAGGCGAGCACCCAGAGCGCCGCGATACTGCTGATGAGCCAAGCAAACAGCACAAGCAAGCTCGCCACGATAGAAAAGGGCACCCCGCCTAGCCCCAGCGCAACCAAATAACTCGCAAGCGTACTCACTTGCTCGATATGCGCCTCGCCATCCATGAGATGGTGCGATTCGGAAGTCGGCGCCGCATCACCAGCATCGCCCGCCTCAAGGCTCATGTCCACGTCGCCCCCGATCTCCAGATCAAGGTCTGGCCCGCTGTGCTCGAAATCCACGAGGCCGATGATGGCCAAACTCCAGTAGACCAGCACCACGCCCAAAAGAACGGTATAAACAACGGTCGGATAACTCAAGATGGCGGCAAGAAATTCCATATCTTTCTCCTTGGCACGAAAAGCGCGGGGAAGCGCCTCATTTTTGTTCCCGGGCGAAATCGATGAGTTCCTGCGTAACACGCTCCTTGATTGCCAGACGCTCTGTCTTGTCCAATCCGTAGCGTTGCCCCAGGGTTTCATAGTCACCCTGCGTCAGGGTGACGGTGAGCCGCGGGCGCTTGGGACGGCGGCTCACCAGCAGGTCCAGAATGCGGCGGATCTGGTCAGAGTTGGAAAGGTTATTCTCGAAGGCGGCGCGGCGCACCGCCTCCAGGACTTTCGCCTCCACATCAAAGGCCACCTGCACCGCGCGCAAGGCCGCGTCCGAACCTTGCCAGCGCGGCGGCTTCGGGAGAACAGGTTTGGTCTCGTCGCTCATGCCTTGGCTTCCGTGCTTGTTGCTGTGTCCGCGGCTGTGTCCACGACTTCGGCGGCCTTCTTTTCACGGCGGGCGCGCAGGCGTTCCAGTACTTTTTCCTTGCGATGGGCGTCCTCGCCGATGCCCGCCTCCTTCAGGCGCTCTTCCAGCGCCCGTGTGCCCAGTTCGCGGTCCAGCGTTTCGGCAGCGTTCATGCGGTCGGTCAGGTCCTCGTGGCGCTTCTTGATGCGCTCCAGCGATTCCCGGGCGCTCATCAGCTTCGAGCCGGAAGCACCGATGCTATCGGAGATGGTTTGCGTGGCCTTGTAGACGCTCTCCGTGGTCTTGGCCATCTGCACCTCGCGCTCATGCTCGCGCACCTTCGCCTCCGAAGCCTTGATGAGTTCCTTCAGGCGATTGGCCTGCACCGCGTATTCGGCATGCAGTTGCGTTTGCTTTTCCAGCTCGGCTTCCTGCTCGGCCACCTTGGCGGCGACTTCCTCGGCTAGGCTTTCCTTTTCCTTGTCCAAGGCTTCAAGGGTGAGATTTTCCAGGCGCGTGACCTCGGCGCGGACGCGCTCGATCTCGCGGGCGCTCTGCATCTCCTTCGCCATGACGCCGGTCAGGTCGCTTTTCGCCTGGGCGATGGCATCCCGCGCTTCGCGGATCTCCTGCTCGTAGATGCGCACGCCGTTGGCGTCGACGATGCTCTCGCCCAGTTCGCGGGCGCTCCCCTTGATGAGGGTGGCGATTTTTCCAATGACACTCATGGTTTGACTCCTTTCATTGTCCGTCCAGCAAATAACCAAAAACTTCCTTCGTCGCCGTGAGGGCGGCGTCGCCCACTTCCAGCACCGCGTCACCGATGCCCCCCAGCAGGGAGGATTCCGTGGCGACATTCTGCGGGCCGGAGGATGCGCAGGGGAGCGCAGCCCGGCGTCCGGCAACATCCAGCGCGCCCTGCAAAGCCGTATCCGCGATGACGCTGCCGTGTTCCGCCTTCTTGCGGGTCTTTTCCGCCTCACGCGCTGATTTCGTTCGCGCCGTGCCCAGAAGGGCGGCGCTTGCGATGTGCGATTCCATGCTTTCCTCCTTTTTCATCGCAGATATTCCGCCAATGCCTCCAGGGCATCAAGCGCGTTGTCGCTCAGGGCAACCACATCGCTGACGATGTCCTCGACACGGGCATCGCGGGCAAGCGCGCCGAAGAGCACATGATGTCCCTCGACCCGCCCGAACGAGGAAAGCGGGATCGACGGGTTCAGATCCATCATGAGTTCTAGGAGCGAAAGCCGCTTCTCGGGGATGATTTCCTCATCCCGCCACAGGTAACAGATGCACAAAATCTGCGCGTCGGAAGCCGTGACGAAGATTGGCAACTCCTCGCGCCCGCCGACGACCACCTGCACCACCGGAATCCCGCCGGGAATCGGTTGCAGGCTGACCGGCGCGCCCAGCCGCGCGCTGGTCAATTCGTCCAGGCCTTCGAGCTGTTGTTGCAGGGACTGCATGTTTTTCTCCTTACCAAAAAGTGTTGAACCGCGCATGTCCAGCGACCAGGATATGACCGCAAGAACCGTTGAATTTCACAGGCGGGTTCATTTTAGACGATCAGGCATGAAATGTCCAAACATTCCTCGTCCGTTGTAGCGAGCTTCCTATCTGTCCACCTTTGTAGCGCGATAGTTGTCCGGTCGTCATAGTATCTCCCTGGCAACCTTCGCATGACTCGCGCCCTCTTTTTTGGCCGCAAGTATCCTTTTCCTCAGATCATTCGATAGCGGCGCCGACATCTCTTCCTCCTTTCTCTTCCTACCCTGTATTATGCGCCTCGTTTTATTAAACTGCTCTAATGCCACGCGACCAACCCAAGTTGTGCATCATCGACGAAGCTTGGCAACTTCTTGCGGGCGGCGCGTCCGGCGATTTCGTCGAATCCGGCTACCGGCGCGCGCGCAAGTACAATGGCGCGTTTCTGACCGCCACACAATCCATGCAGGACTACAACATCAGTGTCGCCTCCAAGGCAGCTCTGACTAACGCGGATTGGATATTCTTGTTGGGTCAGAAGCCGGAATCTGTACAGGCGATGATCGAGCAGAAAAAAATCCTGGTAGACGATGACATGAAGAAGCTGCTGCTTTCGGTTCACACCGAACAGGGATATTTTTCGGAAGTCTTCATCAGCGCCGGCGATATGGGATGGGGAATCGGCCGTATCATGCTGGATCCGTATTCCCTACTCATGTCTTCGTCTAAGGCGGATGACTTCGCGGCAGTAAAACATTACCGGGAGGCGGGCTATTCGCTACCGCAGGCGCTTGAAGCGGTCCTTGCTGATCGCGGTTATCCGGATTTTGAACACCCGCGCGAGAGGATCGTCGCATGAACCATGCCGCAGCCTCGCAGGTAAATAATCCCAGCTGGTCAGCCGACGCGCAGGAAGTTGGCCCTGGCTCCACGGTGTTGGCCATGCTGATCAACATTTTTGCGGTCTTGATTCTGTCTGGTTTGCTCATTCTGGCCTATCACCATTTTTACGTTGCGCAAACGATACCGCCACGTCTCGTCACGCTTGATGTAAACGAGATACTGGAATTAAAGCAGCTTGAATCATCGCTGAACCTGCTGAAAGGCGGCACAGGCGACAAGAACGCGTTGGCGCTCTACCGCGACATATCGGACTTCGCAAAAACGCTTGAGACAGAAGTCCGCCGTCTACAAACAGAGTGCGACTGCATCCTGATTGTACGCTCGGCGGTAATCGGGTCGAACCGCATGGATGATCTGACCGCCATTCTCAAGGAACGAGTGAGCCTTGCTAATCTGGTCAAGGATGATCTGGTCAGGGAACTGAACGCGCTGGGCGGGCAGACCCAACCCAGTTTCGCGCCCTCGCTCACCTCCCCTGCCCTACCCTCTTTTGCGCCTGCTGTCCCATCGAATCAAGCTGTGCCGCAGTCTCCTGGAGGCGCGCCATGATGACGCCCATGGAATACATCGTGCTTTGCAGAAAGCATTTTGTGAAACACTGGTGGAAATACTCGCTTCCCGTGTTGACCGTGTGGTTTGCTCATATCTGGGTTCGCCTGGATTTCAACTACACCGATTCTCTGCCATATCATGCCTATCTAACAGTGAAAGGCGACAGGAACGTAACGCGCGGGGATTTCGTGGCGTTCGCCTTTCCAACGGAACACCCACATTCCCCGTACCGGAAGGGATCGCATTTTCTGAAAATCGTCGCGGGTTTGCCAGTCCTTGTTCATGGAACGCGGCTACTACGAGGACGAGGTTTTTGTCTGCTGCGATTGCGGAAAAGAATGTGTCTGGAAAGCCGAAAACCAGAAATGGTGGTATGAGGAAATGCGCGGTTTCATCTACACGACCGCCGTCCGTTGCCGCGCTTGCCGGATCAAGAGACGCGAACGCAAGGCCGAAGCGCGGCGCGTGAGCGAGGAAGGAAAGCGGCAAAAACGCTTGCGGCAGCAGGCGAGACCGCCATCTCCGACCTTGACGATATACGCTTGCCGCGTATAATATTGTCATGAAATATGAATTTATCGAGTCCCCGCTTTTTCCCTCCTACGTCTATGACTACTTGACGGACGAGGAATGTGCGCGACTACAGGAATTCCTGTGCGAGCAGCCCGAAGCCGGGGATTTGACGCCAGGTTCGGGCGGGGTACGCAAGCTGCGCTGGGCGCGACAAGGACGCGGCAAATCCGCTGGAACGCGGGTGTGCTACTACTTTCGCGCGCGCGCCGGACAGATTGTCATGCTGACGATCTATGCCAAGAATGTTCGCGCAACCCTTCCCGGACACATCCTGAAAGCCCTCAAGGAGGAAATGGAACATGATGAATGAGAACGAACTTGTCGAAAGGGACAAGAACCGCGACATTGGCGCGGAATTGCTCCAGGCCGTGCGTGATGTAAAAGCCGGAAACTGGGCGCGCAAGACGACATTCACGCCCCAGGCGGATGGCTCCGTGCTGCGCCGCGTGGTGCGCCGGGATGGAACCGTGGAGCACGAAACACGACTGACCGGCGCCCGCTGGGAACTTTGGGCGGCGCGCGCCCATTCCGGGCTTTCGCAATCCGAGTTCGCAAAAATG
>JAISLJ010000036.1 GCA_031290955.1 Zoogloeaceae bacterium
TGCCGCGTGGAAAAGTCGGCGCCGTGGTGGCGCTCTCCGACAAGCTGGAAACGCTGGTCGGCCTCTTCGGCATTGGTCAAGCGCCCACTGGCGACAAGGACCCGTTCGCCCTGCGCCGCCATGCTTTAGGCGTGATTCGCATCCTTATGGAAGGCGATTTGGATCTGGAACTGAATAATTTGCTGAAAATAGCGGTGAGTTCTATTGCCCCAGATGGAATTATTTCAGATAGGCTCACGTCGGATGAAGCCAAATGGGGAGCAGAACCGCAATCATCTCAAAGCAATAAATCGATTAATTCTAGCGCGTCTTCTCCTAGAGTCCTTTCCGCAGCGTATGCAGAGCGTCGTATTGATCCAGAAAAGACAATTTCAACCCTTACCGAATTCATTTTCGAGCGTTTGTTCCATTTTCTGCGTGATCGGGGTTACACAGCGCAAGAAGTTGATGCCGTCTTGAGCCTGAAGCCGCAGCGTCTCTCCGACATTCCCAAACGCTTGTCCGCCGTGCGCGCCTTCGCCGCCTTGCCGGAAGCCGGGGCGCTGGCCGCCGCCAACAAGCGCGTCGGCAATATCCTGAAGAAGGCGGAAGACGCGCCGCGCGCCGCCGCCGATGCCGCCCTGTTCCGGGAAGCCGCCGAATCCGCGCTGTTCGTGACGTTGAATGACATCGCGCCCAAGGCCGAAGCCACCTTCGAGCGTGGCGATTACGCAACTTCGCTCAAAACGCTGGCCGCCTTGCGCCAGCCGGTGGACGCCTTCTTCGCCCAGGTGATGGTCAACACGGAAGACGCCGCCCTGCGCGCCAACCGTCTGGCCCTGCTGGAGCAACTGCGCGCCGCGATGAACCAGGTCGCCGATCTCTCCAAACTGTCTGTCTGAAGAGGGAAATTTACCGCCATGAAACTTGTCATTCTCGACCGCGACGGCGTCATCAACCAGGATTCGCCGCAATACATCAAGAGTCCGGCGGAGTGGAAACCCATTCCTGGCAGCCTGGAAGCCATCGCCCGCCTGAACCGGGCCGGGTATCAGGTGGTGGTCGCCACCAATCAATCCGGCATCGGACGCGGCATTTTCGACATGGATACCCTGAACGCCATCCACGACAAGATGATGAAGGCCCTGTTCGCTGTTGGTGGCCGCATCGACGCCATCTTTTATTGTCCGCATCCGGCGGATTCGGATTGCGATTGCCGCAAGCCCAGGCCCGGCCTGTTCCGGCAGATTGCCGAACGCTTCAACATCCCTCTGGAAAAGACACCCTCCGTCGGCGATTCGCTGCGCGACCTGCAAGCCAGCGCGGCGGCAGGTTGCCTGCCCATGCTGGTGCTGACCGGAAAAGGGCAGGAAACACACGCGGCGGGCGATCTGCCGGAAAATACACTGGAATTCGCCCATCTGGCGGCGGCGGTGGATCACATCCTGGGAGGCGAGGCATGATCCTGGCGCGCTCGATCCTGTTCTGGATGCTGGTCTGCCTCCTCACCATGTTCTTCGGCACCCTGCTTGTCTTCTGCATGCTCCTGCCCCTGCGCGCCCGCTTTGCCGTGCTGGCGGTGTGGCGCAATGGCTTCATGGGGCTGTGCCGGTGGGTATTGGGAATCCGGATGGTGGTCAAGGGCGCGGAGAACATCCCGAAAACGCCGGTGCTGGTCCTTGCCAAACACCAGTCGGCCTGGGAGACCGTGGGCTTGCAGGCCATTTTCAAGCCGCTCGTCTTCGTCCTGAAACAAGAACTCCTGCGCGTGCCGTTCTTCGGCTGGGGGCTGGCCTCGGTGCGCATGATCGGCATCAACCGCAAGGCCGGGCGGGAAGCCCTGAAACAGATGCTCACCGAAGGTCAGGAACGGCTGGCGCAAGGCATCTGGGTTGCCGTTTTCCCGGAAGGCACGCGCATTGAACCGGGCAAGCGCGAACGCTACAAGCCCGGCGCGGCCTATCTGGCCACCAGGACCGGCACGCCGGTGCTGCCCGTGGCCCACAACGCCGGGGAACTCTGGCCCGCGAAAGCTTTCTGCATCCGCCCCGGCACCATCACCGTCAGCATCGGCCCGCTCATCGAGACCAAGGGTTTGAAGGATAGCCAGGTCAACGCCGCCGTGGAAGAGTGGATTGAAACCGAAATGCGCAAGCTCTCGCCCCGCTTCTATCCGGATGCTCCGGAAGAGGGCGCGGAAGGCGCAACGGCATCCTGAAAGACTGACAACACGCGCATGCAAATTCACTTTCGCCTTCCGCAAGACCCGCGGCTTGCCCTTGGCATCCTGGCCGCGAGCGTCCTGCTCCTCTATGGGCGCGTTCTCGGTTTCGATTATGTCTGGGACGACAGCTATATTTTCCACACCCACATCCAGGAGATGCTGCAAGGCCCGTTCAGCCTCGCGGAACTGGGCAAGCCCTTTCTGCGCTCCGTGCTGTATTTCCGGCCCGTGCCGGTGCTGAGCTATTACCTCGACGCGCGCATCGCGGGATTCAGCCCTGGCTTCTCCCATGCCGTCAATCTCGTGTTCTTCCTGCTCAACGTCATGCTTGTCTTTGGCGTTGCCTTCGCCCTGCATGAAAGAAACGGCAACACAAACCCGACGCCACGCGCCCTTGCCGCTGCGCTGCTCTATGCCGCGCATCCGGCGCTGATTGAATCCGCAGCCTGGATTTCCGCCCGCTTTGATCTGCTTGCGACCTTCTTCATCCTGGCGGCGCTCCAAATCCACCTTGCCCGCATGGACGAGCGCCACAAGCGTCCGCTGTTCCTGCTTCTCGTCTTCCTCGCCCTCCTGAGCAAGGAATCCGGGTTGATGTTCCCGCTCGCCTTCCTGTGTCTCTTCCGCGCCATTCCGGACGGGCAGGGCGGCAGCAAGGGCGTTCTTGCCGCGCTGTGGATGTTCGCGCTCCCCGTGCTTGCCTATCTCGCATTGCGCTTTTGGACGCTGGGCCTTGCCGCGCCCGCCGGGGAGGAGATCATCACCTATCCTTACCACCGGCTGCTCGCCATTCTCGAAACCTTCCGGTTCTACCTGAACCAGGCGCTCTTTCCCTTTTTCTCGGTCACGCCGCTGCACCCGTTCAGCGAGGCCGCGCCCATGCTCGCCGGGAGCCTCGCAAGCCTTGCCTTTGTCCTGTTCGCGGCCTTCCTCGCCTTCTGGCGACGCTCTCCTGCCGCTTGCCTGTTCCTTGCCGGTTGCGTCTTCCTGATCCCCGTGCTGCACATCGTCCCGATCCGCATCGACCGCAACATCGGACACGAACGCTTCCTGACCACGCCGCTGGCATTCTGGGTGATGGCCGCCTCCTTCGTGGCCTGTGGCCGGATGCAATTCCAGAACGCGCTCGTCCGGAGACTGTTCGCTGCCGCGTTGCTGCGGAAGCTGGCGCTTGCCCTGGCCTGCTTCTGGCTGGTTTTCGCCTTTCTCATCACCTTCCACACCGTGCCGGTCTGGAAGGACGACCTGAATCTCTGGACCTGGAACCATGCCTTCCATCCGCAACACAAGCTGAGCCGTCACTATTACCTGCATGCGATCCTCACGAACGATCGCCTGGATTTGTTCGAGGAGGAAGTGCGCAAGGCCGGGCCGGTCGATTCCTGGCAACGGCTCCTTGACCTTGATGTGCAGACCATTCAGGGTGAGTTGCTGGTCGGCGCGCGCGACCCGCGCGCGCTTGCGTACCTGGAGACGCTCTCCGAGGCCATCGACGCCTATTTCCGGGACAAATCCCCTGCGGAAATCGAGACCCGTGAACAAATCTTTGGCGAGTTTTCCTCCAAGACGGCGGCCTCCGTCTGGTCTGCCCATTCCGAAGCGATCTTCCTTTTCCAGAAGGATGCCCAACGGGCGTTGGAACGCAACGCCCGCGCTGAGGAATTCGCCATTCGCTATCAGGACAAGGAGGCAATGCCCTGGATTCGGCTGCGCAAGATTGCCTACCTCTACGCCCTGGGCAAGACGAAGGAGGCGGAAGAGGAAATCGAACGCGAACGCGCCCGCGGCGGCAGGATTTCCCAGGAGGCCATCGACGTGCTGCTGCGGGAACGCTGAAGTACGCTGGCGTTCTTTCTGGCGGGCAAGGCAAGTGCTGTGCGGGCTGCCCGGAAATTCTCGCTGTGGAGCGTCGGCGTGATTTTGAAGTTTACCGCCGTGAATGGCGGATGAACGCGAACGGCGAATGAACATACGCGAACGGCGGACGAACATACGCGAGCGGCGGATGAACGTACGTGCGTGGCGGACGAACATACGCGAACGGAGGACGAACATCCACGAGTGGTGGACGAACATACGCGGACGGCGGACGAACATCCGCGAACGGTGGATGAACATACGCGCGTGGGGATGAACATACGCGAGCGGCGGATGAACATACGCGAACGGTGGATGAACGTACGCCGATTGCGGTTGAATGAGGGAGTCGGGAAATGGTTTGCTTCGGGAAATTTGCGGGTTTCTTCGCGCTGTTGCTCGGGCTGGCGTTGCTGCCGCTTTGTGGCGCGGCGCAGGGGAAGAATGCGACGAAGGCCATTCACGTTGCGGAAGAGCCAAACAGATTGTCCTCTGGGACGCTGGGAAAATACGCAGGGCCGTGGATCAGCATCAATTACCGGAATGGCGATGTGCGTACCCTGTTGCGCTTGTTGGCGGATCGGGGCGCGCCTGATGCAGTTGCCCGGCAAAAATCAGCCCGATGGCGCGCAGTTTGGTGTCGGGGGAAAAACGCCGCCGCCTTTCCTTTTGCGTGATGATCCGCCCTTTGTCTTCCTGCTTGTCGATCACAAGGGAACCCGGCTGGCGAATATGGAAATTGCGCTGCTGGAAGCGGAGAACAGGGGGAGCATCATTTCCAGTCCGCGTGCCCTGACCAAAGACAGGCACGAGGTTGTGATCCAGCAAGGCATGCAGACTCCCAATGAAGTCCCCGCTGAAAGATTCTGCCGCAGCATCCCGCCGTTGCGGCTGCTTGCAAAGCCGCGCATCACGCCAGACAACAAGATTTTCGTGGCGTTTGCTCTTGTCCGGGATGCTTCCATGTGCAAAACGGATGGAGAGGCGCTTGATGCCGGGAAGACGCAATTCAATATTCTCGCAAACGATGGCGGCACGATCATGATTGGCGGCATCCGGGAATGGCTCGAAGGAAACAATCCGGACGGGGAAAAGACGGAATGGCTGCTGTTCGTTACGCCGCGGATCGTGGGTTCCGAATGATTCAAACCCGACGAGCATCAGGAACAGCAGCCCCGCCATTTTCCCTTCCTTGCTATGATAGACTTCCCCTCCAGCCAGTCCCGGCGGTTTTCCGGGGCATGGCGGCGGACCCGAGGTGACGATGCTTTCCGAAACGAACACGATGACGATCCCCGGTTTTTCCGAATGGCGGGAAACGCCGCAAGGGCGCTATATCCTCGATTGGGAGCAGGCGCGGCTGGATGTGTTGCTTGCCGATGTCTTCGGCTTTCACGCCCTGCAACTGGGGATGCCGGAACGCAATTTCCTGCGCGCCAATCGCATTCCCATGCGCGCCATTCTGGCTCCGCATGCGCCCGCGCCGGTGCGCTGCGCGCTTACGCATCTGCCCATCGCCGCGCAAAGCGTCGATCTCGTGGTGCTGCCGCATGTGCTCGAATTCCATCCGGAACCGCACCAGATCCTGCGCGAGGTGGAGCGCATCCTGATTCCCGAGGGGCGGCTCTTCATCCTGGGTTTCAATCCCTTTTCCCTGTGGGGATTGCGCCAGCGTCTGCCGCATCGTCCGGGCGATTTTCCCTGGAACGGGCAATACCTTTCCATCCTGCGCCTGAAAGATTGGCTGAATCTCCTCAACCTGGAACTCGACCGGGGCGCGTTCGGCTGCTATGCCCCGCCCTGTCGCAGCGAACGCTGGCTGCAACGCTGGCGCTTCCTGGAAAAGGCGGGCGACCGCTGGTGGGGATTCGCCGGGAGCGTTTATCTCGTGCGCGCCGTGAAGCGGGTTTGCGGCATGCGCCTCATCCTCCCGGCCTGGAATTCCCACTCGCTCGCCAAGATATTGACGCCAGTGCCGCACAAGAAACCCGCCGACCGCGCGGACGAACACGGATAAACGAAAATGAAGGACACGGAGAAGATCGACATCTACACCGACGGCGCCTGCAAGGGCAATCCCGGCCCCGGCGGCTGGGGCGCGCTGCTGGTTCTGGGCGCGCGCAAGAAGGAACTCTGGGGCGGCGAGGCCCAGACCACCAACAACCGCATGGAACTCGTCGCCGTCATTCGCGCCCTTGCCGCCCTGAAGCGCCCGGCCTCCCTGCGCGTGCATACGGATTCCCGCTACGTGCAGCAGGGCATCAGCGCCTGGCTTGCGGGCTGGAAGAAGAACGGCTGGAAGACTGCGGCGCGAACGCCGGTGAAGAACGTCGATCTCTGGCAGCAGCTCGACGCGCTCGCGGCGGCGCACACGATCGAATGGATCTGGGTCAAGGGTCATGCCGGTCATCCCGGCAACGAGCGTGCCGACCAGCTTGCCAACCAGGGCATTCACACAACAGGAGAAAGCACGCCATGAGACAGGTTGTCCTCGATACGGAAACCACCGGCCTTGAACCGCATCTGGGGCACCGCATCATCGAGATCGGCTGCGTGGAACTGGAAAACCGGCGGCTCACCAAACGTCGCCTGCATCACTACATCAACCCGGAGCGGGAAATCGACGCCGGGGCGCAGAAGGTGCACGGCATCTCCCGCGAAGACCTGGAGGACAAGCCCCGCTTTGCCCAGATTGCCGGGGAATTGCGGGAGTTTATCGCCGGGGCGGAACTCGTCATCCACAACGCCGATTTCGATGTGGCTTTCCTCGACATGGAATTTGGCCGCATCGGCGCTCCAGGCGTGGCGGAAATGTGCGCGGGCGTGCTGGATACCCTGAAGCTCGCCCGCGACCTTTATCCCGGCAAGAGCAATTCCCTGGACGCGCTCTGCGAGCGTTGCCAGATCAGCAATGCCCACCGCGTATTGCACGGCGCGTTGCTTGACGCGGAACTGCTCGCGGAAGTCTATCTTGCCCTGACCCGCGGTCAGGAAAGCCTGATCGGCGAGGAGAGCGCCAGTCAGGATCTGCTGCAACTCGACCCGCAAGCGCCCCGTGAACCGCGTCCCCCGCTCCTCGTGCGCCGCGCCAGCGCGGAAGAACGGGAAGCGCACCGACGCATCCTGGAAAACATCCAGAAAGAAAGCAAGGGAAAATGCCTGTGGCTTCGGGAAGAGGGGGCTGAGGTTCCGGCCGGGTACGTTCAGGGGGCGCGTTCGTAGGTGACAAAGGCGAATGGCAGGCCGGTTTCACTGACCTGGGTTTCACCGCGCCTGGTTTCCCGCCAGAGGGAGCGGGAAAATACCGGGAAGAAAACGTCGCCGGGGATTTCGAGGTCGATTTCGGTAAGACAAAGGCGTTCCGCGCGCGGCAGGGCCTGGGCGTAAAGACGGGCGCCACCGATCACGAAGGCTTCGGGCAGGCCCGCGAGACGCGCCAGCGCCGCTTCGAGCGAGGCGACCTGCGTTGCGCCGGGGGCTGAGTAGGCGGGATCGCGGCTCAGGACGAAATTCGGGCGCTCGGGCAGGGGACGGAAAGCATCCGGCAGGGATTCCCACGTCCTGCGCCCCATGATGACCGGGTGGCCACGCGTACAGGCGCGAAAATGCCGGAGATCCTCGGGCAGATGCCAGGGCAGACGGTTCCCGACGCCGATCACATTGTTGCGGGCCAGGGCGGCAATCAAGGTCAGGCGCGGCAGCCTCCGAACTTCCGCGCCATTCTGCACAGGAGCCGGAATCAGGTTCATGCTTACCTCCAGTGCGCGACAGAAGCCAATCAGCTTCGGAAAGTTGTTGTCGAGTTCCGTATGGTGATAGACGTCGGCGACGAACAATTCAGGGTGTTGAGCATACCATGATTTGAGCGCCTCTCCTTTCATGCGCGGCGTCTTCGGGCTGGCGGCTAGAATTTCGCAAGGCTGCGCAGTGCCTGGCGGATGGCGTCGGCGGTGGGGGTATCGGGTGGCACGTCTTTCAGGGCAAGCCGCGCTTCCTTGTCGTTGTAGCCCAGTGCCGTGAGCGCGTGCAAGACTTCTTCTCCCGGCCCGTCGCCTGCCGTGACGCTGGCGGCGCGGCTGCCCGGAACGTCCGGGAGCTTGCCCTTCAGTTCGAGGATGAGGCGCTCGGCGGTCTTCTTGCCGATGCCGGGGATGCGGGTGAGGTGTCCGCTTTCCTGTCGCGCCACGGCGGCGTTCAGGTCGGCGACCGAAAGGCCGGAGAGCACAGCGAGCGCCGTGCGCGCCCCGACACCGGAAATCCGGATCAACTGCCGGAAGGCGGCGCGCTCTTCCGCCGTGCCGAAACCATAGAGGAAATGCCCGTCCTCGCGCACCGCGTGGTGAATCAGCAAGGTGACGGCCTCGCCCGTCGGCGGCAGGTGGTAGAAGGTGCTCATGGGCACATCGACCTCATAGCCCACTCCGCTGACATCCAGCAGGATCTGGGGGGGATTCTTTTCGGCGAGGCGACCGGAGAGTCGTCCAATCATCGTGGTCTGCGCTGCCCTGTGGGTTGCCGCGCATCTCGGTTCTTGCGCGGAAAAAACGCCGTCCATGATACGCCGCCGCGCGCGCCGTCTGGATAAAAAGACCAGATGCCCGCGCCGAAGCCGCTCGGCGCGTTGGCGGGAGACAACATCCGCGGGGAACATCCAGGGGGAAGCGCAGCAGTCCTGCCGCTGTTCCACGTTTCTTCCGCCGCCGTCATTTGACCTCCGTGGCCGATGCCTTGGCGATGCTCCATTGCCTGCGGCTGACGGGGAGTTTTTCGGGGATGTCGCGCAGGAGCGCCCAGCCGTAGGCGTCGCCTTCGTCCAGGGTGTTGCGCTCGAAGCCGGCCAGCGTCCTGCGGGCAACGAGGATGGCGCGGTGCAGGCGCAGGAAGGTTTCCGGATACTCTTCCTCCAGATGGTTCAGGGTTTCGTCCAGCACGTATTCGCGCAGGCGGGTGCGGGCCGTGACGTATTTCAGGTCGGCCTTGAAATAGAGCACGTCGGCCACCGGCACCAGGAGCAGGCGACCACGCTCGTGGCAGGCCAGGTGGGTGCGTCCGCCGCCGCGCAGGATTTTGCCCAGCTCGTCGGCAAGGCTCCTGTCCAGCATGTTCTGGCGATGCCGCGCCTTTTCCAGTGCGGAAAGAAGCCGCCGGGCGCGCACGGGCTTCAGGAGATAATCAATGGCATTGACCTCGAAGGCCTGCACGGCATAGCTGTCGTAGGCCGTGGTGAAGATGATGGCGGGCGGCAGGGGAAGGCGCGCGAGGTGTCCGGCGAGTTCCAGGCCATCCATGACCGGCATGTGGATATCGAGCAGCACAACGTCCACGCGCCATTGCGCGCGCAGGGCTTCCAGGCGGGAGAGCGCATGCACGCCGTTGCTGGCCTCGCCCAGAAGACGGGTGGGACATTCGTCGGCGATATCTTCCAGCAGTTCCTTCAGGCGGTTGCGGGCAAGATCCTCGTCCTCGACGATGAAAAGCGCCAGCGGCGGGACTTTTACAGGGGGGGATTGCGGTAGCGACATGGCAGTTCAATGGTGACCTGGTAGGAAAGTTCCCGGGGGCCGTGCTCCAGTTTGGCTTCCATGTCGTAGAACAGGGCCAGGCGGGCGCGGATGTTGCCAAGCGCCATGTGGTTGCCGCGTCCGGAGGAAGTCCCCAGTGGGTTGGTGATCGAAAGCGTGAGCATGTCGCCCTTCATGTTGATGAGCACGTGGATTTCGCCTTCGCCGATGGCCGATTCTATGCCGTGATGCACAGCATTTTCAAGCAAGGGTTGCAGCATCAGGGGCGGAACCAGGGTTTCGAGCGGAACGCGGCGCACATCCCAGGAGATGCGCAGACGCTCGCCCAGGCGCAGTTTTTCGAGATCAAGATACTGGCGGCCCAGGGCGATTTCCTCGGAGAGCGGCACCAGTTCGCGTGGTTCGCGCATCAGGGCGCGAAAGAGATCGGAGAGTTCCTCAAGGGCCAGTTCGGCGCGCTTTGGCTCGCGGCGAATCAAACCCAGCACCGTGTTCAGGGAATTGAAGAGGAAATGCGGCCGGATGCGGGCATTCAGGGCTTGCAGGCGAGCCTCCTCGATCCGGGGCGCGAAGTGCCGGGCGCGCAGGCGGAAATAGAAGAGCATGAGCCAGGTCACGCCCAGCGCGAGGAGCAGCGCGCGCAGGGCGGAACCATGCTCGCTCCCGGATGGACTCAGGTAGTGCCAGGCATCCTGGTACAGGAGAGTGGTGAGGCCCACCAGGAGATAGACGAGCGCGGCTTCCAGGCGCGGCGGGCAGCGTTTCAACTGGTTGCGCATGAGCGCGAGCACGATGAGATTGAAGAGCAGCGGACATTCCGCCCAGATGGAATTGGCAAGGAAGACGCCCAGCCAATCGTAGAAACCGCGCGCCTGGATGAGCGAGGCGAGCACGACCAGCAGGTTCACGCCCAGGATGATCCGCAGGAGGACGCCCAGATTGCGCCAATCCGGCAGGGCATGTTCCGCATCGCGCCGCGTGTTTTGTTGTGGACTGCCCGCGTTCGGGGCGGAGGATGTGTCTTGCATCCGCGTATTGTAGCCGCAACTTCTCCCATTGTTGCGCTACCGTATGCTTGTCCCCCGATTCCGTGCGCGCTTCCTCGCGCCTTATTTGGACGGAAGCTCCCGCATTCGGGCTTCTCCATTTCGGGCAACAACAATGGAATCGGACGGAGCGCAACATTCCGTCGGCGCGAGCGAATTACTCCAGCAGGATGACGCCCCACACGAGCGCGATGCCCAGGAGCGCCACGCACTGGGCGGCGCTGCCCATGTCTTTCGCGTTCTTGGAAAGCGGGTGGCGGTCAAGGGAAATGCGGTCGACTACAGCCTCGATCGCGGAATTGAAGAGTTCCACAATGAGCGACAACAGGCACATGGCGATCATGAGCGCGCGTTCGCCGCGACTGACCGGGCAGAAGAAAGCGGCCGGGATCAGGATGGCGTTCATCAGCAGGATCTCGCGGATGGCAGCCTCGTTCCGGAACGCCGCCACGAAACCATCCCACGAATATCCTGCCGCATGCACAAGACGCTTCAGCCCGCTGCGGCCCTTGAACGGCGAAACCATGCGCCCCTCCTCCAAATGAATGAAACCGGAACTTTACCCCAGATTCCCCCAATTACCACCCTCGCGCCACGGAAACCTTGCAATTTTTGGCCTGTGCTCCGTATAATCGCCCCCTTTTCGCTTTTCATGATACGGATCGAGCAATGGTCGTCATTCGTCTTTCCCGTGGCGGCGCCAAGAAGCGCCCCTTCTACAACATCGTCGTGACCGATTCCCGCAACCGCCGTGATGGCCGGTTCGTCGAACGCATCGGCTTCTACAATCCCGTCGCCGCCGCGCATGAGGAAAACCTGCGCGTCGCCTTGGATCGGCTTGAATACTGGCGGCAGAACGGCGCGCAGCTCTCGCCCACCGCCGCGCGTCTCGTGAAGACATACGCCCGGAAAACCGTCGCCGCCGTCTGATCCGGAAAGTGGATTCTCGTGCCGGAGGATACTGGCTTTGTCATCCTGGGGCGGGTTGCAGGCCCTTATGGCGTCAAGGGATGGGTGAAAATCCTGCCCTTCGCGGATGATCCTCTCTCCTGGCGCGAAATGCCGCACTGGCATCTTGCCCCGCAGGAAACAGGGGCTTGGCAGGTGTTTCCCCTTGTGGAATTCCGGGCGCAGGGGCAAGGTTTCATTGCCCGGTTCGCGTCGATTGCGGATCGCAGCGCCGCCGAAGCAATCCGGAGCTGGTGGATCGGCGTTCCATGCGAGAGCCTGCCGCCCTTGCCGGAGAACGAATTCTACTGGGAAGACCTGATCGGCCTCACCGTCGAAAACGAGGCCGGGGAAATCCTGGGGCAGGTTGCGGGTCTGATCGAGACGGGCGCGCATGACGTGCTCAGGGTTCAGGACGCGGGCAGCGATGTGGAGCGGCTCATCCCCTTTGTGGACGCCATCGTGAAAACGGTGGATCTTCCCGGCAAGCGGCTGTATGTGCGCTGGGAAGCGGATTGGTAGTTCGCGCCATGTCTCTTGCGGGAAAACCGGCCCTCTTCGATTGCGTCACCATCTTCCCGGAGATGTTCGCGGCGCTTACGGGCGCGGGGATTCCCCGCAAGGCGCTGGAGGAAGGTCGCTGGTGTTTTCGCGCCTGGAACCCGCGTGATTTTTCCGGCTTCACGGCGCGCAGCGTGGATGATCGGCCCTACGGCGGCGGCCCCGGCATGGTGATGCGTCCCGGCCCGCTTGAAGCGGTCATCCGGGCGGCGCAGGCCCGGCAGGCGGAGGAAGGACGGCCCAGCCGGGTCATCTGCCTCTCGCCGCAGGGCGCGTTGCTTACGCATCAGCGGGTCATGGAACTGACGCGGCAGGCGGAGGCGGGCACAGGTTTCATCCTCCTGTGCGGGCGCTACGAGGGGATTGACGAGCGCCTCATTGCGCGGATGGTGGAAGAGGAAATTTCCGTTGGGGATTTCGTTCTCTCCGGCGGCGAATTGCCGGCCATGACGCTCATGGATGCCGTGATCCGCCAATTGCCCGGCGTATTGGGCGACGCGGCTTCGGCCAGCGAGGATTCATTCGTGGCGGGCCTGCTCGATTGCCCCCACTACACACGCCCTGAGGAATATCAGGGGCAACGGGTGCCGGAAGTGTTGCTTTCCGGCAACCATGCAAGCATTCGTCGCTGGCGGCTCAAGGCTGCGCTGGCGCGAACCCGGGAACGCAGACCGGATCTTCTGCGGAACCGCGCCCTGAGCGCGGAAGAAACGCAACTCCTGGCCGAAATCCTCCGCGAAGAGGCACACGGCAAGGAGCAATGCGGTGAGCATTGAACAACTTGAAAAGGAACTCACATGAACCTGATCCAGCAACTCGAACAGGAAGAAATCGCCCGTCTGGGCAAGCCCCTGCCTGAATTTTCGCCGGGCGATACGGTCGTCGTCCAGGTGAAGGTGAAGGAAGGCAACCGCGAACGCTTGCAGGCGTATGAAGGCGTGGTCATCGCCAAGCGCAACCGCGGCCTCAATTCTTCCTTCATCGTGCGGAAGATTTCTTCGGGCGAAGGCGTGGAACGCACATTCCAGACCTGGTCGCCGCTGCTGGCCGCCATTGAGGTGAAGCGCCGCGGCGATGTGCGTCGCGCCAAGCTCTACTATCTGCGCAACCGTTCCGGCAAATCCGCCCGGATCAAGGAAAAACTCGTGCGCAAATCCAGCGCGCAGCCATCCCTGCCCAGTCCTGCGGACGGCAATCTCGCCCAGGCAAGCGCGGGCGAATGATTGCAACGGGCGCGTAATTGGATTTTCCGCCCGTTTCCCGCACAATGGAGCGTCCCTGGCATTTTGGGGGACGCTCCATTTTTCGTTGCGGGAAAAACCATGTCACAAACCGATGATCTGCCGCTGCATCAAAAGCTGTACTGGTATGTAACGCGCTACGCGCATCTCTGGCTGTGTGTTGTGGGAGCCTTGGCGCTGTTGGGCTGGACGGGAAGCTGGCATTGGGCGCCCGAACTCTTTTCCCATTTCCTGCCCCAGTACGCCACGCTCGCCACGCTTCTCCTTCCCTTGGTGTTCCTGGGGCGGGCCGGTCGCTGGCGCTGGGCAGCGCTTGCCATTCCTTTCCTGGCCTGGGGCGCGTTGTTGCCGTTCTGGTGGCCTGCGGGCGCAGCCGATCCGCCGCCGCAAAGCCGCCTCACCCTTTTGCAATTCAACGCCGCCCAGAAGACCGAACCGCTGACGCATTGGCTCATCGCGCATCACACGGAGGTGGATGTGGCGCTGGTGCTGGAAGCCGCGCCCTCGTTTGCCGCCGCCATTGCGGCACTGGAAACGGAATATCCCCATCATGTCGAGCGCCTTCTGGATGGTCCATTCGGAATCGCGCTCCTGAGCCGCCATCCGCTTGTCGAGGCGCGTGTGCTGGAGGCGCTTGGCCCGGAATTCCCGATCATCGAGGCGTATGTGGTCTTGCCTTCCGGCCCGCTGCGCCTCATTGGCATTCACCCGCCGCCGCCGATCGACGATACAACGGCGGCGCTGCACCGGAAGTTCATGGAAAAGCTCGCCAAGTATCTGCAACCGGGGATTCCCACCGTGGTGTTTGGCGATCTCAACGCGACGCCCTGGTCGCCGCAGGCGCGCGCCTTTTCCCGCGCCACCGGCCTGCACGATGCCGGGGGCGGGCGAGGAGTGATTGCCACCTGGCCCGCTGTCACGGCGCGTTATCTGGACCTCTTGGGCGTGCCCATTGACCGGACGCTGCGCAGTTCCGATGTTTTCATCGAGGAGCGCCGCACTGGCCCCTTCCTGGATTCCGATCACCTGCCCGTTGTGACGCGCATTGCCTATATTGAGCCTTGTGGATTGTCGTCCGGGATGCGACAGTTAAAGTACTTCTTCAAGTACAAGGAATATCAAAATGACTGTGATTTGGTGGAATGGACGAGGCATCGTAATTCTGCTCATTGCGCTCTGTACCATCCTCCCTCTTGGGGCAATATGGGACAATACTGGCACGGCAATCGGGTTCGTTATTTCTGCTGCCCTGGTTTTTTTCATGCGGGGTTGGCTCGACGAAGAAGAACCATCCTCCCTCTGGTGGATTCCAACCAGATTCTGGCCCTTTCTTTATTTGTTTTTTGCGCTTGGCGCAGCGGCGTAGTGGTGATTGAAGGCGGAGGAGATTCCGTCATTGCGAGGGGCGTAAGCGACGCGGCAATCCACAGTCCTTTCCACCCACAGGACTTGCATTTTTGCGGCGGGATTCGCACCATACGCGCCTTGGCATTCATGCAACAACAGGGAAGGGCGGCAAGAAATTGTCGTTCGCGGGACACATCATGCGAAAAAGTTTCATGGGCGTGCGTTTGAAGCGCCTGCGCGAGGAACGCGGCCTCACACAGGCTGCACTGGCGCGGGCCTTGGGTCTTTCGCCCAGTTACCTCAATCAACTGGAGCAGAACCAGCGGCCCCTGAGCGTGCCTGTGCTCCTGAAACTGAATGCTGTGTTCGGCATTGACGTGCAGCGCTTTTCCGACGATGACGAAGTGCGCCTGGTTGCGGGCTTGCGGGAACTCTTCAGCGACACATCCGCCGAAGAAGCGGTGTCTTTTACCGAAATGCAGGAACTGGCCGCCAACATGCCGGGAATCGCCCGCATGCTGATGCGGATGGGACGCCGTCAGCGCGATATCCTGGAGCGCGAGGAAATCCTGGCGGCAAGCCTGGGGCGGGAATCCGGCGACCGTCCCGACCGCCCCGCGCCGCAACCCTACGAGGAAGTGCGCGATTTTTTCTACGATTGCCACAACTACATCGACCCCATCGATACCCTGGCCGAGTGCGCCAGCGTGGATTGGGGCCTCACGCCCCGGAACCTGCCGGAGCGCCTGGAGGCGCGGCTGGCGCGGCATGATGTCCGCGTGCTGCGCCTAGAGGAGGCGGAAGGCGAGACGCTGCGCCGCTTCGACCCTGAACAGCGCGTGCTGTGGCTCTCGCCGCGCTTGCATGCCGGGCAGATGTCCTTCCAGATGGCGACGCAACTGGCCTTTCTGGAGGCGGATGCGGCGCTGGAAGCGCTGGTCGGGCGCGCCCGCCTGTCCAGCGAGGAAGCGCGCCAGCTTTTGCGCATCGGCCTCGCCAATTATTTCGCGGGCGCCCTGATCCTGCCCTATCGTCCCTTCCTCGCGGCAGCCGAGCGGCTCGGCTATGACATCGAACGCCTCGCGCATGATTTCGGCGTTGGCTTCGAGACAGTCTGTCATCGCCTCTCCACCCTGCAACGCGAGCAGGAAAGCGGCGTGCCCTTCTTCTTCGTGCGCGTGGATCGCGCGGGCAACATCTCCAAGCGCCAGTCCGCCACCGATTTCCATTTTTCGCGCATCGGCGGCTCCTGTCCGCTCTGGAATCTCTATGAGGCCTTTGCCCAGCCCGGCCGCATCCTGACCCAACTGGCAACCATGCCCGACGGTCGCGCCTATCTGTGGATCGCGCGTACCGTGCGCCACGGCCATGCAGGCTACGACGCGCCCGGAAAAACCTTCGCCATCGGCCTGGGCTGCGACATTCGCCATGCCGGACGGCTGGTCTACAGCCGCGGCCTGGATCTCCTGCGCACCGAAGCCTTCACGCCCATCGGTGCGGGCTGCAAGCTCTGCCCCCGCGAACAGTGCGCCCAACGCGCCTTCCCAACCATCGGCGCATCCCTCCTGATCGACGAAAACCACAGCCGCTTCACGCCCTACACCATCCGCCACACAAAACAGCAGGCTTTTTAGCAGGCTGCCCAAAAACCATACAGGAGCATATCGCACGGCATAATGCCGAACGCAACACATTGTTTTGTAAAGAATTTATGAGATGCCATATGAAATAAACGTGACAAATGAATGGTTTTCGTGGTTTTTGGGCAGC